>JAADIV010000219.1 GCA_013151175.1 Deltaproteobacteria bacterium
TGGTCATGGAGGACATCTCCTCCATGGAGGCGGATGTCTCTTCCAGGGCGGCGGCCTGTTCACTGGAGTTATCGGCTAGCATTTGACTGCCAGTTGCCACCTGTTGGGCGGCGCTGCCCACCTGATCCGCTCCCTCCTGTAACTCGTGAATTGCCAGGTCAATGGGCTTAGCAATGGAGCGGCCCAGGAAAAAGGCCAATAAGATGCCAGTTATAATACCCGCCACCCCAATGGCCATAGATATGGCGCTGTTTCTGACGGCCCCCGCTTCAGCCTCTTTCTGCAGCCTGGCAGCGTTAGAGGACTGCTCAGCCAAAACACTATCGACAAGGGGGCCGAGTTTATGGTTGGTGCTGTTAATCTTGTTCACGGCATCGGTGTTCTCTTTATGGCCTGTCTGCCAACTCTGCACCACTATCTTCAGATTTTCATTGAATGTCTGCAATAATTGCTGCATCTGCCCGGCCTGATCGGCCAGATGACTGTTGTTGTTAGCTGTGGCCAGATCAGCTAATTTTTGGATAGAATTTTCGCTAGCCGTGCGGAGTGTCTTCTGCCGGGTCAGAGAATCAGGTTCGTGGTACAAGAAAAATTCCTTGACATTCCGGTCATAATCCATGGTGGCGGCATCAATCTCATGGCCAAGCAGAGTGGCCGCTATATCCACTTCCAGAAGGTTCTTGAAGTTATTGGACACCTGATTGATACTGAACTGATAACTGATGATTACCAACGTGGAGAGAAAAAGAATGACACCGAAGCCCCCGTAAATTCTGCTGCGTAGCCCCATATTCTTGAACATAACTGCCTCCTTAAATTTGCTAGAAATTTATTTCTACCCCCGATAAACAGAAAATCTGCGGAACCAGAACCACGCCCAGTCCCCATCAGGAGATAATTAGGTTAAGTACTTTCATAGCAGGCGCAAGCCGACCATTTTAGTTTTTTATTTTTTTTGTTTCTTGTGATATACCAACCCCGCAATACCGGAACTGGATACTTTGATGATATGAGTAAATACTCGCATATTGGAGTGGTAAAAGCAAGCATTTTTTGTGCTAATGGCGGGCGCTTACCCAAAATCAAAATACGCCGGCGCTAAGTCTGTCCAGCAATTCTGCCACCGGCGCCTCTGTGCTGAGATTAATCAGCTCTGCCCCCGGTTCATCGTAGCGGCTAAAATGCCTCTTTTGCTGTAAATATATCTCCCAGCGGCCATCGGATACCGCCTCCGGGTCATTGGCCCGCACCGCCAGACGCTCTTTGGTAACCTTATCTGAACATCCGCAGAGGACGAATTTTAAGGCCTTACCCATTCGCCGACCCAATTCCCGCACCCGATCCCGTTCGTGCCTGGCCTGATATGAGCCGTCCAATACCACGGTTTTGCCGAGCTTAAGATCAGTTTCGGCCAAAGAAAGCAGGCGGTCATAAGTCCGGCGGGAAAATTCCGGCGTATAAATCCCGGCGTTGAAAGACTCCCGCTGCGGCGCCTTGGCCTGCAGCCCGGCAAGCTCTTTCCTGATCCTGTCGGAATTATAATAACTGGCCTCCAGTTTCCCCGCCCAGGCCTCTGCCAGAGTACTCTTGCCGCTAGCGATAAGCCCGCAAAAGATAAATAGCTCAACTTTCTCCGGCATATCGCTCTGCTAACTGAAAATATTTTTGTGCCTGGCCAAGGCTGTTAGTTTTGGTATCAGCATCAACCTCTGGAGCATGGGCGGTAAAAAGACCAATTTTACCCCGTACATACGCCCGGTAACATTTATAAAAATTCAACATGGCCACAAGTCCAGGATCATTAGATTTCTTGATAAACTCGTTAATAAAATAAGCGGAGAACTCTTCCAAACCGTGGAAATCCAGATCCATGGCCAGGAAGGCCACGTCACTCGCCACATCGCAGTAGCGGAATCGCTCATTGAATTCGATACAGTCATACACGTAGATGGTATCTGCCAGACAGATATTGGCAGAGTAAAGATCACCATGACAGTCGCGAATCCTGCCGGCGGCAATTCTTTGTTGAAAGAGACCGGTACGGGCCAGAAATTTTTTAGCATAGGAACTTATTGCCGTAAATTGCCCCCGGTTCAGGGCCGGGCAGCCGATAAATTCTTCCGTCTGTGTAAAATTTTCCAGGACGTTCACTGCCACGGCCTCAGAGGCGCCAAAACTCCGAATATCCGGGCCGCCGTCGGCCCGTTCATAAAAGGGGGCCAGGATATTCACAATATCAGCGAGATGCCCCTTCTGTAACCGCCCGGCACCGATAACATTGACCATCATCCTGTCTTCCGGCATTCGGCGCATCTTGAGGCAATGCTCAATCACCTCGCCGGGGCCGTTAAAACTATAGACGCCGTTTTTCTCGTTGATGGTCAATGTCTCCATGTAGAGGTCGGGGCAGAGGCGGCGGTTAAGTCGCAGCTCTTCGCGGCAAAAATGCTGTCGTTTGGCCAGACTGGTAAAGTCAAGGAAACCAAAATCCACCGGTTTCTTGATCTTGTAAACAAAATTACCGGCTAGCAGAACGAAGGAAATATGGGTCTGGACAAGCTTGACAGCGGAGACCGCATGGGGATAGACGTCAGGCCGCAGCAGGGCCTGGAGAAATGGGGGAAGATCGTGATTGGCCATGATGTATCCTGTCGGTTAAGATGCTGCCCTTGGCGTATCTTGCATTTACCTGGTAGATTGCGGCGGAGTTGCTCTCTGACTACGCCTACATATAGTTAAATGCGGGCCGCTTGTCAAGGAAAGGGCCAGGCCGCAATTGGTAAAAATAAACATTCGCATTCAAAGATGACTGATGAACACAAGGTAGTGCTGCTTGCCAGTGCCTCTCATTTTATCACCCATGGTTTTATGACCATGTTTCCGGTCTTAATGGTGGCTATTGCCAACGAAAATTCCATGAGTTTCACAGGCATAGGACTGGTTGCCAATATTGGTTACTTCCTCTACGGCGCCGGTGCCTTCCCCGCCGGTTATCTGGCGGATCGCTTTGGCTCCAAACGGATGCTGACCATCGGCATAATGGGTATGGCCCTTGGCTCTTTTTTGGTGGGATTGTCCGGCGGTATCTGGTCATTTGCCATTTCTTATGCCCTGTTGGGACTTTTTGCCAGTATCCACCACCCAGCCGGTTTATCGCTTATTGCCCGGCGGGTAAAAAACAACCGGGGCCAGGCCCTGGGGATTCATGGAGTAATGGGTAATGTGGGGTTGTTTATGGCCCCGCTCATTGCGGCTTCATGCATCTGGTTATTCAATAGTTGGCGGGCCGCCTATTTCCTCTATGGCATAGTTGGTACCGGTTTTGCCATGCTTCTCTATAAATCAAGAATCCCCGATGAGGTGGATTTTTCCTTCAGGGCAGCCATGGGCCGCAACAAGCGGTCTGCCACCAAGGGGAAACTAGCACAAGAGACGGAAGAAGGCCGGGAGTTGGCAGCGCCTGCGGTGATTATTCCGCTGTCGTTACTGGTTTTATTTCTGGTCAGCACCTTATCCGGCTATATCTTCCGAGGCTCTCTTACCTTTTTCCCCGCCCTGTTCCGGCAGGAGGTTCATTTTATCGCCAATAACGCCAGGCCGGTGGTGATGGCGGGTTATATGACCACCGCCGTTTTATCACTGGGCCTGGTGGGCGCCTGGTTCGGCGGCTATATCACTGACAGGTTGAAAAGACCGGAACTATTCCCTGCCCTTGTCTTCGGGCTTGTGGCGCCCATATTGTATCTGATCAGCCGCAGTGCCGACAATGCCCTTACTTTATATGCCGGGCTGTTCAGTCTAATTTATTATTCCTGGCAGCCCGCTCAGAATTACCTGATTTCCAAATACACCCGCAAAGCCTCACACGGTATGGGCTTTGGGGTAAACTTCTTCCTAATTTTTGGTCTTGGCTCCCTGGCCACGACCACGGGCGGCTATGTTACCGATCATTACGGGGTAGAGTCCTTTTACCGGCTGTTGGCCATTGTTGCCCTGACCGCTGTTATCGCGGCCCTGACGGTTTTTTTCGTCCGGCGCCATTCTCTCCGTCTGCCCTGTCATCCACAAAAGAAATAGTCCCGTTCCTTCCCTTATCTGTTTTTTCTCTCGCCATAGCGGTACGACAACGATCGTATGCGAATGGGATGAAAATTTATGTTGAAAAAAATAAAGAAACATGATAACCGTCTCTAGCGTTACGCGGGCGGCCGTTCACTTCTCGACGGTTGTATGTGAAATAATTAGAAAATAGGTAGATACCCTCAGCATGATTTTACGAGAGGCTTTGGCCGAAAATAGGGTGATAATCGCCGAGAAATGGCTTGACTCGATCCTGACCTCTTACCATGAGGATGGAGCAAGGTTTTTTAAGAAGCAGAAAGACCGGTTTGCCAATCCTCTGGGCTATAACGCCCGTATGGGGGCGGAGAGAACGGTGGAGCGTCTGGCCGCAGGTGAAGTTAGTGATCTGCCGCCTGAACTGGTTCAGTTTATCAAATTGCGGGCCGTACAAACCTTTAAACCCTCAGAAGCAATCGGGTTTATGTATGAGTTGAAGCAGATATCTGCTAAGGTCTGCGGCATGGATCTCATGGCCGCCAATTTTTCGGAGTGGCAGGCCATCGAGGCGGATATCGATAAATTGGCCTTGCAGGCGTTTGACCTCTTCATGGCCGATCGTGAGTTGATTTACAAGATAAAGCTTGAAGAGTTTAAGAGTGGTAATGCCGGCACAGCGAATGGCGGGTGTCCATCGGGTGCTGTACTCAGAAAACATAATGCAGAAAAAATTGAGTTAAAGGTCATTCGTGACTGTTAGCTTGATTGTCAAACCTTAAGCGAGGTAGCAATGAAAATTCTTTATCCCTTCGTCGCCGTGATTGGCCTTATGTTGATCGCCTATTTTGGGGCTCAGGCCGGTCTGGAATCGTTATTTGGCATAGTGATCCCTTATTTAGCCATTACCATTTTTATAGTCGGCTTCATCAGAAAAGTCGTCTATTGGGCAAAGTCGCCGGTGCCTTTTCGGATTCCCACTACCTGTGGCCAGGCAAATTCGTTGCCGTGGATAAAGCAAAACAAGATTGAGTGCCCTTCCACCACGAGCGGCGTTTTGAAGAGGATGTTCCTCGAGGTTGTTCTCTTCCGCTCACTGTTCCGCAATACCCAGGCAGATATCTACGACGGACCGAAGTTGCGCTACGGTTCTAGCAAGTATCTCTGGCTCTTTGCCCTGATGTTTCATTATTCATTTCTCGTCATAATTATGCGTCATATGCGGCTGTTTACCGACCCCATGCCGTTCTTCGTGCCAATTCTGGATTTTTTTGACGGTTTCCTCCAGATCGGCACACCGCCGTTATATATCAGCGATCTTATTATTTTGCTCGGCCTGCTTCTGCTCTTCAGCCGTCGTATATTTCTGCCCAAAATAAAATATATGTCTTTGCCCGCCGATTACTTCCCCCTGTTCCTGATTTTTGCGATTGCCTCTACCGGCTGCACGATGCGTTTCTGGGATCGGGTGGATGTAGTCAATATCAAGCATCTGGCCGTTGGCCTGGCATCTTTTCACCCGGTCATAATCGGCAAACTAAATCCACTTTTTTATGTCCACATATTTTTGGTCTCGACATTGCTGGCTTATTTCCCCTTTAGCAAGTTGATGCATATGGGCGGCATATTTATGAGCCCGACAAGGAATCTGGCCAACAACAGCCGCATGGTTCGTCATATAAATCCCTGGAATGATCCTGCCCTGAAACCGCATTCCTATGCCGACTATGAGGATGAATTCAGAGAGGTTATGGTTGAGGCGAATCTCCCGGTTGATAAGGGTTTACCGGTCAAGGAAGAAGAAGCGCCGGCAGAGGATACGGCGGCAGAGTAAAGTTTAAGACAATTTAATCTCCAGTTAAAAAAACTCAAGCAGAGTAAGGATTAACAATGGCAGACATAAAAGCAGATGAACTTGGGACCCGTGTAGCGCGTGATCCGTCCATGATGACCGGGGGCGTCCCCACCAAAGAGTGGATGGATACCGAGGCGGTATTTAAGCCTGGTAACTATTGTTATCAGGGGAAGCCGGAAGTCGTTGACTATCTTCGCAAGGAATTGCCCCCCGGCGTATTTGGCCCGGCGCACGAATGGGATATTGAGAGTGATGATTGGAATTTACCGGACAACTGGAAGGAAATCATTGTTAACGGCCTGAAAGAGCGCCTGGACAAGTTTCGTTCCCTGAAGATATTCATGGACTGCTGCGTCAGATGCGGGGCCTGCGCCGATAAATGCCACTTTTTCCTGGGTACCGGCGATCCCAAAAATATGCCGGTTATGCGGGCCGAGTTGATGCGCTCCGTCTATCGGCACGAGTTTACCAAAGCGGGTAAGATTCTTGGCCGTATGGCGGGTGCCAGGCCCATGACCTTTAAGGTATTGAAAGAATGGTTCATGTATTATTACCAATGTACTGAATGCCGGCGCTGCTCGGTGTTCTGTCCCTACGGCATTGACACCGCCGAGATCACCATGATGGGCCGTGAGCTTCTCCATCTGGTAGCGGTAAATATCAACTGGGTGTTGGAGCCGGTTTACAACTCAAGCCGCACCGGTAACCATATGGGGTTGCAGCCTCATACCTTGAAAGAAAATGTCGAGTATCTATGTGAAGATATTGAGGAGATTACCGGCGTCAAGATTACCCCGTCCTGGAACAGGAAAGGGGCGGAGATTCTGTTCATCACTCCCTCGGCTGATTTTTTTGCCGAGCCGGGGATTTATACCTGTATGGGGTATTTGCTCCTCTTTGAACATTTGGGGCTTGATTATACCTTCAGCACCTACGCCTCGGAGGGCGGTAACTTCGGCTCATTCACCAATAATGAGATGATGAAGAAGCTCAACGGCAAGATGTATGCTGAAGCCGAACGCCTTGGAGTTAAGTGGATTCTGGGTGGTGAGTGCGGGCATATGTGGCGCGTTGTCCACCAGTATATGAGTACCATGACCGGCCCGGCAGATTTTCTTGAGGCACCGAAATCGCCCATTACCGGTACGGTGTTCGAGAATGCCGCCGCCACCAAGATGGTGCATATCAGCGAGTTTACCGCCGATCTCATTCATCATGGCAAGTTAAAATTAGACAAAAGCCGCAACGATCATCGTATAGTTACATTCCACGATTCGTGTAATCCGGCCAGGGCGATGGGATTATTGGAGGAGCCACGCTACATCCTGGACCACATCGTTAATAAACATTACGAGATGCCGGAAAATACCATCCGCGAAAAGACCTTCTGCTGTGGTTCCGGCACGGGTCTGAATACCGGTGAGATCATGGAACTCCGAATGCGTGCCGGTCTGCCCAGGGCCAACGCCGTGCAATACGTTCACGATAAATATGATGTTAACACCATGGCCTGTGTCTGCGCGATTGACCGGGCGACATTGAGCGCCTTAATGGGATATTGGGTTCCTGATGTTGAGGTATGCGGCATATCCGAAATGGTCGGTAATGCCCTGATAATGGATGGAGAAAAAGAGGTGAGGGAAACCGGGCTGCGGTTTGAAGCCCTTGCCGGAAGTGAGGGTGATGCTGATGTATGATAAAGGTAAAGTCTTAACCGGATTGGCCATTTTTGTGATCATTGTTACCTTTCCGATCTGGTACAACGCTAGCGGGTCTGAGCACTATCCCAATCCTAAAATTCTCACAAAGGTCAAGGATTGTGTTATGCCTTTGGCGTATATGCGCTCCAGCCATATGAAACTCCTGGTGGATTGGCGGGATGAGGTACTGAGAGATGGTAACAGAACAAAGGTAACGGTTGACGGCGTTAAATATCAGAGAAGCCTGCAAGATGGTTGCATGTATTGTCATAAGAGTAAGACCAAGTTCTGCGATGAATGCCATAAGTATGTAGGAACTGAACCATATTGTTGGGATTGCCATTTCGTCCCTAAGGAGACAGATTAATGGATGTTAAAAGAAGAAAATTCCTTAAAATTGCCGGCTTGTCCGCAGTAGCAGGATTGGCAGCTCCTTCGGCGTTTAATCTGCTGCTTAATAAGGGCGAAGCACTGGCCACCGAAGGGCGGTCGGGCGCTAAGAGCGAAGCGCACGGGGAGAAATCAGGGGAAACTAGCCGGCAGTACGGCATGGTCATTGATTTGGAACGCCTGCAGCGCAGCCCCGGTTTGGCAGAAAAGTGTATTCATGCCTGTAACACCGAGCATAATATTCCCCAGTACAACAACCCAAAAGACGAAATCAAATGGATATGGCTTGATGATTACAGACACAGCTTCCCGGAGCATAGCCAGTATAAGAAAAACACGGCCCTGGCAAAACTGCCGGTGGTGCTGCTCTGCAATCATTGCGCGCACCCGCCCTGTGTGAGGGCGTGTCCAACCAAGGCTACCTTTAAGAACAGTGACGGGGTGGTAATGATGGACTATCACCGTTGCATAGGCTGCCGGTTTTGCATGGCCGCCTGTCCATACGGCGCCCGTAGTTTCAATTGGCGGCGGCCGCGGGAGAAAGATGCCAATGGCAAGTACAAATTTTTCCCGGATGGGGTTAATCCGGAATTTCCGATGCGGATGCGTGGCGTAGTTGAAAAATGTAATTTTTGCGCCAAACGTACTCTGGCGGGCAGACTGCCGGCCTGCGTGGAGGCTTGCGGTGATTCCAAGGCTCTGGTGTTTGGGGATATCAACGATCCAAAATCCGAGATCTCCCAAGTTCTAAAAGCTAAATATACCATCCAACGTAAACCTGCTGCGGGTACAGAGCCCTCAGTTTTCTATATTATTTAAGGTGAATTATCATGCTAGAGAAGGCGTTAGAAGGAAATAATAGATATTGGGCCTGGATATTCTTCCTCCTCGGGGTGATTACCATTGGCGGGCTGTTCTATGTTCACCAGTTCCACTATGGTTTAGGCAGTACCGGTATGAGCCGTGATGTGTCCTGGGGAATTTATATCGCTCAATTCACCTTTATGGTCGGGGTAGCCGCCGGTGGCGTAATGTTGGCTTTGCCCCTCTATATTCACGACTATAAGGTTTTCGGCAAAATCGCCATCCTTGGTGAATTTATGGCCATTGCCGCTGTGGCCATGTGCCTGATGTTTATTACCGTTGATCTTGGTCAGCCCATGCGGATTATGAATGTCCTCCTGCATCCAACTCCCCATTCTATGCTGTTTTGGGATATGATCGTCCTGAACGGCTATCTATTCCTCAATGTTGTCTGCGGTTGGGGAATTCTGCATTCGGTCTATAAGGAAGTACCACCACCTAAATGGGCCAAGCCGTTGGTTATTCTCTCCGTGCCATGGGCCTTCAGTATTCATACGGTAACGGCGTTTCTGTACTGTGGTCTGCCCGGCCGTCACTTTTGGTTGACTGCGATTCTGGCCCCGCGCTTTTTGGCTTCGGCTTTTGCCGCCGGCCCTGCTCTGCTTATCATTATTGCCCTTATTATGAAACATATGGGCTGTTTTGATCCCGGCAAGGAGGCCATTCAAAAGCTGACGACCATTATTATTTACGCGGCCATCACTAATCTTTTCTTTGTCGGCTTGGAATTTTTTACGGCTTATTACAGCAATGTTCCGGAGCATATGGCGACTCTTAATTACCTCTTCTGGGGTGTGGACGGTCATAACAGCCTTGTTTATCTCATGCGTTTTGGAATGTTCATCGGTATCGCCGGGATTATTATGCTGTTATTTCAGAAATTTCGTCAGAGTGACGGTTGGCTAGGCTTCTGTCTGGCCCTGATCTTCGCTTCCCTATGGATTGACAAGGGCGTGGGGTTTGTTTTGGCCGGTTTTGTGCCAAATCCTTTCGATCGGATCACTGAGTATTATCCCACTTTATCCGAGATATCTATTGCCTTGGGCGTATGGGCTGCCGGGGCATTGATATTGACGTTGCTCTATAAGATCGCTTTGAAGGTGGAGTTTAAAGAAGACTGAGCCATACTCCGCGCCTTAGCGAGTTTCCGTTACAAAAAATTGTGCTTTATAAAAGCAGGTACTCTTCTATTACTTACGAGTACCTGCTTTTTTTTGTCCGGGGCCAGGATTTTTTTGGCAAAAAAAGATATAAATCCCCAAGGTACTGAAAATCCAGTGTAGAGAGTTGACAACAACCGCTGATATTGGTAGGAAGTTAATGACTGATCGGAACGGATGCCGCCTGGAACGAGTGGGGATTGTACCAAATTATTTCTGCGGGGAGATTGGTTGTTGCAGCCATAAGAACCCGTCTTTCAGCATTTTTTTGTCCGCTTATTTTTAAAGTGCGCGCGCCAGTAGCTCATCTGGATAGAGCAACGGCCTTCTAAGCCGTAGGTAGCAGGTTCGAGTCCTGCCTGGCGCACCATCTTCCTCTCTTTTATTGTTGCCTGCCCGTTCCGGTTAATGGCGCGTTATCTATAGCATAATCAGCGAAGTAAACCGGTGAAATTCAGTGCCGTACCGCTAGCGAATTAATTGAGGACTCATGGAAACCTATTACAAACCATCTGATTTACCCAAATTTGCGCAAATTGGCGATGACGCCCCTGAATTGGCCAAGAAATTCTTTGACTATTACGGGGCGGTATTTGAACCGGGGGAATTAAGTGAACGCGAGAAGTCGCTTATCGCTCTGGCCGTGGCCCATGCCATTCAGTGTCCGTATTGTATAGACTCCTATACTCAGTCTTGTCTGGAAAAAGGCTCTAATAAGGCAGAGATGACAGAGGCGATTCATGTGGCAACCGCCATAAGGGGCGGCGCTTCTCTTATCCATGGTTTGCAGATGCGTAATATTGCTGATAAAATTTCTCTGTAGAGACCCATCGGGGCATAAGAAAGGATAGCTCCATCCCTTATATGACAACGATGGATAATATGACTACAGACACCGAGCCGTT
Organism: Deltaproteobacteria bacterium; assembly: GCA_013151175.1. Lineage (GTDB taxonomy): Bacteria > Desulfobacterota > Desulfobulbia > Desulfobulbales > VMSU01 > JAADIV01. Next base: position 10,931 of record JAADIV010000219.1, read on the forward strand.
CAGCCTTAGCCTGGAGCGGCGTGGTTTAAGCCTGAAGCGGGCGAAGCTTATGACCTTGCAGGTCAACACCGGCTTGCTTTGTAACCTGGCCTGCCGGCACTGCCATTTAGAGGCCGGGCCTGCCAGGAAGGAGATGATGTCTGCGGCCACGGTGCAGCAGGTTTTAGCATTTGCCAGACGGTTTCCCTTCACGGTTATCGATGTGACCGGAGGCGCTCCGGAGATGAACCCACATATTCTTGATCTCCTGGGCGGTCTGGCGGAACTTACGCCCCGCCTCTTATTGCGCTCTAATCTGGTGGCCATGTCCGGGGCGCTCCGTGAGAAGCTAGTGGAATTTTGTTGTGCCGCAAAGGTGGTTATTATTGCCTCATTCCCGGCCTTAAACGAGGCCCAGGCTGAGGCGCAGCGCGGTAAAGGCGTATTCTCCAAATCACTTGAAGTATTACGTTATTTAAATGGACAGGGTTACGGTCAGGTTGATTCTGGTCTGGAGCTTGATTTGGTCTCAAATCCGGCCGGGGCCTTTATGCCCGCTAACCAGGAGGCTCAGGCACACCGGTTCCATGAGTTATTGCATAGTAAATGGGGCGTTATTTTTAATAACTTGTACTCCTTTGCCAATGCCCCTCTGGGGCGTTTTGAAAGATGGCTGCGCCAACAGGGAAATTATCAGGGATATCTGGCCAAGTTGGCCCAAAATTTTAATGCGACATCTCTGGACGGGGTGATGTGCCGCCGGCTTATCTCAGTAGCCTGGGACGGTTATCTGTATGACTGCGATTTTAATCAGGCCGCCGGGCTGCCTCTGGGAAGGGTGCCGACTCACATCAGCAAGCTTGATATTTTACCGGGGCCGGGTGACGCCATCGCCATTGCCGACCATTGTTATGCCTGCACGGCTGGCGGAGGCTTTACCTGAGGCGGTTGTATTGACTCCTGAGTTGCAGGAGTTCCCCTTAAAATGTAGTAAAAAACTAGTGGGGCAATAAATGAATATAGGCTGGACGACATTGGCGACCCTGGAAGAGGCGCAGAAAATGGCGGCTGAACTGGTCACGGCGCACCTGGCTGCCTGTGTCCAGATTTCCGGCCCCATAAGCAGTTATTACCTTTGGCATGGGAAATTGGACATCGCGGAAGAGTATAGGCTGACAATTAAATTTCTGGTTGAACAGACCGGAAAACTTGAGTCCTGGCTGCGGGAGAATCATCCCTATGAGGTGCCGCAATGGCTGGCCGTATCCGCCGATCGTATTGGCGCGTCATATGGACGCTGGGCAGCGGATGAGGCCGGGGTGCAGCAACCAGCTCAGAATGCCCATTCTGCCAGGCAAGAGGTTATGAGATTCTCCAAACAGGGGCGTAATTTTTTGCGTAAAAAGCACTTTAAAGAGGCGGAAGAGGTTTTCTCAGAGGCCCTGAAACTGGATGAAAAAAATCCCTATATTTTGGTGGGTCTGGCCGATACCTGCCGTGGACTTAAAAAGTTCGAGCAGGCCATCTCCTACTACGAGAAGGTTCTCAAGTTTGACGCATTAAATATTTTTGCTCTGCGCGGCATAGGCGATGCCTATCGCGGCCTATTAATGTATAAAAGTGCTATCCCCTACTGGTTGCGCTATATGGAGAGCAATAAAAGAGATATTTATGTGATGGTGCGTTTGGCGGAGTCATTTAATAAGATTGATGATTTTACCAGGGCCGAATCATTTTATTTGATGGCCCTGGAAGTGAATGGCGGGGACAAATATGCCCTTTTGGGTCTGGGCAGTTTATATTATAAAGCTGAAAATGATGACAAGGCCGCGGAATATTTTGATAAACTATTAGCTTTAGATGATAGTTATGTGGCGGTTCTAACTATGGTTGGTAACATATGCAGACGCCGATGCAATTATGAGGCAGCTAGCCAATACTACGAAAAGGCCGTTAGTCTTGAGCCTTGGAATAGTTTTGCCATTTATGGTCTTGGCGATTGTCATCGGGGCCTGGCCGACTGGGAACAGGCCATTCAGTGCTGGGTAAAAATTCTCGAGAATGAGCCAAACAACCAGGAGTTACTTACCCGAATAGGGGACGCAATGTTGAACCTGAACAGGCTTGATAAAGCGCTAGAATATTACACGCACAGCCTGAAAGCAGGTTTTAATATGTACACCCTGCTCGGTATGTCCAAGCTCTACCAGCGCAAGGGTAATTTTAGTGAGGCAGAAAAATGCTGCCGGCAGATTTTGCAAAAAGTTCCGGATCATCCGCGAACTATGGCAGCATTAGCCGCGATCTATAACGAACTTGGCGATACCGATAAGATTATTGATATCAAGGCCAAAATTGCGGCTTATGAGCAAGTATAAAAATGGCTCTGGCGGTGGAACGCTTATGGCTAGTTGACTGTTTGCGGGGTCTGGCGGTCTGCATGATGCTAGTCTCAAATTTTCTCTTTGACCTTTTTTATTTTGGGGGGTTGTTTGATCCTCAGAGCGGTTTTCCCTTCTTACTTGCCTGGGCCACAGCCGGCCTTTTTGTACTCTTGGTCGGTATATCTCTCACCCTGAGTTATGCCAGGTCGGATGCCAGGCGGCAGGGATTTACAAAATATTTGCGCCGGGGCGGCATAATTTTTGTCTATGGCATATTAATCAGCGGCGCCACAAGGTTGGCCGTTGGCCGCCAGTTTGTTGTTTTTGGGATTCTGCACCTGATTGGTCTGGGAATTGTTTTGGCATATCCCTTTTTGCGGCATCGGCTTAGCAGTCTTTTTTGCGGTCTATTGATTATTGGGGCCGCTTTTTTTACCACCCGGATAACGGTTCCATATCACTGGTTTCTTTGGCTTGGTCTGCAATATAAAGGGTTCAGCAGTGTGGATTATACCCCGCTTATACCCTGGTTTGGTCTTATCCTGGTTGGCATCTTTTTGGGGCCTTATTTTAGCCTTGGCGGTTGGTTGCACAGGCAAACCGCCAGGGCGGGACGATGGCGGCTAGTCAAAGGGCTGTCTGCCTGCGGCAGGCACTCGCTCTTGATTTACTTTGTCCATCAGCCTGTCTTCTGGTTGGGATTCTGGCTCCTGCGGGGGTGCTGCTGAATAGTTATGTAATCTCAATCTTTTTTCAACTTCGGTAATGCTAGTTAAGATTTTTTTTGTTCAACAATATTTTTTTATGATTCGGCGATAATCATCTTTGGGCCGCAGTCCTTTTAATTCCGCTATCTGTTCCCTGTTTTTAAAGAACTGGACGGTGGGAGTGGCCGTAATTCCGGCGGCCTGAGCCAGTTCCGCATCGGTATTTATGTCAATTTCCACCTGTTGTACCTCCTTAACAAACTCCTGCCGTAATTGTTTGAGTATGGGCCTTAGAGCCCGGCAGGGGCCGCAGGTGACGGCACCGTATTTAACCATGATGATCTTGCCGCTGTCATTAAATAACTGGCGCAGGGCGGCGCTGCCCTCAAGGCAGTTATCTTCGACTCCCGTTGTGGGCGCTGCCGCCGCGATCTCCCGCACCTGGCGTCCCTCATCTATAAGTCCACCGGCTGTGAGCCAACGTTCGGCCTGCATGGCCGCCATACAGCCGCTAGCCGCCGCGGTGACGGCCTGGCGGAATTCGTGATCCTGGACATCACCGGCGGCATATATCCCCTCGATACTGGTTTCCGTGGAGCCTGGCCGGGTGATGACATAGCCTGATTCATCCAGATCAAGTTGGCCCTTGAAAAGTTCGGTATTGGCCTTGTGGCCAATGGCGTAAAATAAGCCTTCGACCTTCAGATCGGCGACCGCGCCGCTCATATCATTCTTGAGTTTTATGCCGCGCAGTCGTTCATCACCGAAGACATCAACGGCTGAGCTATGCCAGTGGATGGTAATTGCCGGATTATTTAACACCCGATCCCGCATGGTCTTACTGGCCCGCAGCTCTCCCCGGCGGACAAGCAGATGAACCTGGGAGGCGTATTTGGTTAGGTAAGTGGCCTCCTCGGCCGCTGTATCACCGCCGCCGATTATGGCGATTTCCGCCCCTCGAAAGATAGGGGTTGCGCCATCACAGATGGCACAGGCCGATATCCCGGCGTTCCAGAATTTCTCCTCGCTAGGCAGACCAAGACGGCGGGCGGTAGCGCCGGTGGCGATAATAACACTTTTGGCCTTGACCTCTTGAGTTGATGATTGGATGACGAAGGGGCGGCGGCTAAAATCAACCCGGCATACATCCTCTTTAATTATTTCCGCGCCGCAGCGGCGGGCCTGGGCTTCAATATTTTCCATCAGGTCAGGGCCCATAATCCCGTCCGGGAAGCCGGGGAAATTTTCTACATCGGTGGTGGTCATTAACTGGCCGCCAGGCAGTCCCCCGGCCTGAAAACCTGCCAGAACCAAAGGGGTTAAATTAGCCCGGCCGGCGTAGATAGCGGCAGTATAGCCTGCCGGGCCGGAGCCGATGATGACGGTATTTTCCTCTCTTTTGTGCATATTTTTTTACACCTCCGGGATGTTTGTCACTGTTCTTAGCCCTGGCGAATATGGCGGTTATGCAGGAATTTGGCCATCTTGTTGAGGTTTTTGGTTTCGGCAACCATAAAAACCCGGTCGCCGGGGAGAATAATATAGTCCCCGTGAGGTACTGCTATTTTTTCCGCGTCCATATGGAGAATACCGGCAAAAATACTGTTCGCGAACGGCGTCTCCGCAGCCAGGTCACATATCTTAATTCCGTCCCTGGGCCATGACGCCGGGGTTTCAAACATTACCAATTGGGTGCGCCCGTGACGGAGATGAGCGATGACCTTGAAATCGCTAGTTTCAAGCTCGGTAATGATCTTGGTCTGGAACATTCTCATCATGCTGCAAATACTGGTGACCCCGGCGATCTTGTAGGCCTCTTCGTAGGATGGATCTCGCATCTTGACCATGATCTTTTCGACCCCGAAGCTGTGGGCCAGGAGGGAAAAGGTCAGGTTGTCGACATCTCGGTAGAGGGCACCGATGGCTATGTCGGCCTTGGCTATACCCGCTTCCTTCAGGGGCTCAATTTCCGTGGCGCGGCCGTTGACCGCGACGACCCCGGTATTGGCGTAGAGATTTTCACATGCCTGGCGGTCAGTGTCGATGACCACTACATCGTGTTTATGGTTTACCAGTTCGGCGGCCAGTGATGACCCGGCGATACCGCCGCCGGCGATAACGATATACATATTCAGTCTCCTATTTTTTGCTATTTTTTCCAGGTGCCTTTCATAAAAAGGACGGCAAGGGGTAGGATCTCAAGCCGCCCCGCTAACATTCCGAAGATATACACGGCCTTTATGCTCCAGTTAAGCGAGGCCATTTTATGAACGGAAAAATAGAACGGCCCCATATTCCCCACCGCCGATGCCATCCCTGAGAGTGACTGCCAAGCATCGAGGTTGGAGAAAAAAGCGGTGAAGCCGGCGCCTATGGCGATCAATAACAGCCAGGCGGTAAAAAGGGCGGCGATCCGCTCAAGTTCCTGCCCTGCGATTTCGTGGCCTTGGACTATCACCGGGGATACCGCCTGGCGCGGGGCGATAATCCGAAAGAGCTGAGTCTTGAACATCTGGACCAGGATTCCGACTCGCAGCACCTTGATGCCGCCGGCGGTGGAGCCTACGCAGCCGCCGACGATCATCAAGAGAAAAAATATCTGTTTGCTCATGGCGGGGAAGAAGGCCGAGTTGATGTCCCTGGTGGCGAAACCGGTACTGCTGATCATCGATGCCACCTGAAAGAGACAGTCGCGAAAGACCTTTTCCACTGCTAGCGGCCGGCCGGGGGCGTGGACAAAGTGATCAAGAACCATCAGGGCGGTGGCGCCGATAATGATACCCCAGAACCAACGCATTTCAAAATCAGTTATCAGGGCCTTGACGTTGCCGTTTGCCACCCGGAAATGGATGAGAAAATTCATCCCGCCGGCCAACATGAAGAAGATGGTCGCATATTCAAGCAGAACTGCGTGCGGATAATGTTGCCCGGCGTAATAGCCTATACTGGCGTCATGGGTGGAAAAACCGCCGGTGGAGATATTGGTAAGACTGTGATTTAAGGCATCAAAACCGCTCATGCCGCCAAGATAATATGTGATAATTGAGGCCAGGGTTAAGACGATATAGATGCCCCAGAGAATTCGCACTGTATGGAATATCCCCGGCACCGGTCTTGCGCTTGATATTTTGTGACCTTCGGCCCCGAAAAGGCTGGCCGCAGCACTGCCGCCCCGGAAACTTACGGCAAGAAAGAAGGTGAGGATGCCGAGGCCGCCAAGCCATTGGATGAACGAGCGCCAGAAGAGAATTGAACGGGGCATAGCGTCAAGCCCTTCGAACACGGTGATTCCTGTTGTGGTGAAGCCGCTGACCGCCTCGAAAAAGGAGTTGATAAACGATTGGTGCAGGCCGATGATAAAGGGCATCGCTCCGGCCAGGCTGATTAAGACCCAACCTATGGCGGTGATGATCATCGCATCGCGCACAGACGGAGCCTTTAATTCAAAACGCCTCTGTGCCGCCAGGCCGAGGAGCAGGGTCGCGGTTGCGGGGATAATAAAGGTAAAGGCCGAAATACGGTTACCCTCGTGGTAGATGAACCATGGGATGAGGGGGATATACATGACCACCCCGATTACCGTAAGGATTGACCCTAGATAGGAGAGGATGAAGGCCTTCTCTCCAAGCCAGGTTACCGCATGGCGTTGGAGCGGTGTTGTCTGCACGGTTATTTTATCGGTCACTTAGCCCCTATTTTAGCGAAGACGGTGTGATTGTCATGTAAATCGGATGAAAAAATAATGTGAGTATTTTTAGCTGAGTATTTGCGCTTCTGTCAAGAAAAATCGTAAAGGCGACAGACTCCTAGTAAATATTACGCAACTTCTGACGCGGGCCTATGACCATAGGCCTGTCCGCCCTTATCAGCTCTCCATGCTGCCAAACGCTCACCCGGTAACGCCAAATAGAAAATTAGACTGGCTGTCGCGGCGGCCCATTAGCTCCCGGCCGCGCCGGACATTATCCACCATGCGAGATGGTTGGCTCAGGTGGTATGGATTGCGGCTTAGCTCGCCCTGGTGCATATTTAAGGCCGTGAGCAACAGGGCCAGATCCTCATCCCGCAGGCCGATCATTAAATTGGGATTTCGCATGGGCTGCCAGAACTCCGTTTCCACCAGGACGATTTTTGTCGCTTTGCTGCTAGCCGCCGCCAGGGCGTCCATAACCAGAAGATGAACGCCCTCATGGGTTGCATGGTTGTCGCGGGAGTGAGGCAGGAAGATTATGTCGGGGCGGATATCGTTGCATATGGCAGACATAGTTTTGACCTTATCCGGCCAATCAGGCAGGAGCCGGGCCTTAGCGTTTATATTAGCAAAGGCCAGGGGCATGGCAGCCAGGCGGTATTGGAAGCCCGCAGTGCGGCAGGCCTTCTCTAGCTCATGAAGGCGGTCAGTTTTGCGGCTCTGTTCGCTGCCCAGAGTAATGGCAAGATTTATGACAGTAGCGTTTTCTTCCTGCCGGAGCCGCAGGGGCAGGGCGCCGGTCAGAATTTCATCATCGGGATGCGGTGAGCAGAGCAGTACCCTGGGGCCGGTATTGGCCGATTCCGGCGGGCGGGGTGCGGTTGGTAGCTGCCGGGCTGCCGAAGCGCTGATTTTTTGGCCAAGGGCATTGGCCTTGCTGAACATTTCAACAAAGGGCAGCCAGGAGGCGTATTTTTTGTTACTTGTCATTTGAGGGGCTTAATCTCCAGAGGTTCTGCCCGCCCCAGGACGTTATGGGCGGCGGCTATATAGCCTATTTTATGCCAATCACGGCCCAGAACCCCTGCCCCGTAGGCATCAATTGCCACCGGGTCACGGCTGGCGGCCAACGTCATATGGGGCGGGTCGCATTGGGGGCCGCGCATATGGTGCTGCTGCATACCGATACTGGCATCCAGGATGGTAAAATCCGGGGTGCGGTATTGGTTAAGATCAAAAATGGCCTCATTAATACGATGATGGAAAGCAGCCTTTTTCCAATGTCCGCTTTTCTGATAATGCGCCGGCGGCGCGGTGCCCATCATATTTTTCATGGTGAGGGTTACCTGGGCCAGGGAATGGGCCTT
>JAADIV010000136.1 GCA_013151175.1 Deltaproteobacteria bacterium
GCCGTTATTTTTGATCTCACGCCCTAATTTTTCAGTTTCGCGAACGGATAAACCTTCTTTGATAATTCTGTCATGCAGGGCAAGAATATCCGTTTCATTTTCTAAACTCAGCAGCACCCGGCCGTGGCCTGCCGATATATCGCCATTGGCCAGACTCTGCCGGGCATAATCCGGAAGCTGTAATATTCTGATACTGTTGGTAATAGTTGAACGGCTCTTACCAACCCGCCGGGCAACTACTTCCTGGGTAAGGCCGAATTCCTCGATCAGCTTGCCGTAGGCCATGGCCTCTTCAAGAGGGTTCAGGCCTTCACGCTGGATATTTTCAATGAGGGCCAGTTCCAGGCGGTCGGATATTGAGATATCTTTGATTAATACCGGCACCTTTTCAAGCTCGGCGAGACGGGCCGCCCGTAGCCGTCTCTCACCCGCGATTAATTCATACTTGTTATCTGTCAGACGGCGTACAATCAAGGGCTGCAAAACCCCTTTCTCCTTGATAGAGGCACTGAGGCCGGCCAGCTCAGCTTCCTTAAAATTACTGCGGGGTTGATAGGGGTTGGGAATTATGAAATCCAGCGGACAGAGAAAGTATGGCCCCCGTCCCTTATTTGTTTCTTCAACTCCACCCCAGTCGGCGTTGAGGTCATCATTGTCCGAGGCGGGAAGAAGCGCGTTCAATCCCCTCCCCAGTCTATGCGTTGCCATGGCTTCGCTCCTTTAAACGTTCAATAAATTCTTTACCGAGATTCATATAGCTTAAAGCCCCGGTGGAGTGCTTGTCGTATTGATGGATCGGCAATCCATGACTGGGGCATTCACTAAGGCGGACGTTTCTTGGAATTACCGTATCATAAACCTGCGTTTTAAAATGCTGTTTTACCTCTTTGGCAACCTGATGGGTAAGGCGGTTACGCCTGTCATACATGGTAAGCACAATCCCTTCAATAAAGAGATTATGGTTATATGAATTTTTTACCAGCCGGATGGTTCTTACCAACTGGCTTAACCCCTCTAAGGCGTAATATTCGCATTGGAGGGGAATAATAATGGCATCGGCAGCCGTTAAGGCATTAATGGTCAATAATCCCAGGGAGGGTGGGCAGTCAATGAGAATTATTTCATATGAGTCTAACAGTGGGGCTAACAAGTCGGACAGAAAGCGTTCTCTTTTAACGGCCGACATTAACTCCACCTCTATGCCGATTAGATCGACATGAGTGGGAAGGATAAAGAGGTTGCAATCCTTGTCCACCTGTCTGATGGCCTGCCCCGCATCGGCTTCATTGGTGAAGCAATGGTAGAGATGATGTTCCATCTGCTGAGTACTTATCCCCAGGCCGCTTGAGGCATTACCCTGTGGATCTGAATCAATCACCAACACCTTGAGACCAAGGAGGGCAAGCGCTGAGGCCAGGTTTACCGTAGTCGTAGTCTTTCCCACCCCGCCCTTTTGGTTGGCCATGGCGAACACCTTGCCGCTTCTTTTCTGTCTCATCTGTTAGCTTCTCCAGTTGCTTTACCGCGAATTAAGAATATGAATAAAAAAACACAGAGCGAAGAGCATGTCAAGAACGGATGTTTCACGTGAAACATTTTACGGTCTTTGATCTGGACGAGAATGGCGAAATTTTGCTCAGGCCTGCAAGCGGTTTCAGGGCGCCTGAGACGCAGGGGATTGGCTGACCAGTGGTAATATCAGTATGTAAACAGGGTGATAACGCAGACTCGATGTCCTGTGATCGCTTACGAGTTTTTGAGAGCAAAGCCGAAGATACAGATAAACGACTTGGCTTTTTTTAAAAAAGCAATTAAAAACTCTAACCGGACATCACTGATATCCAAACGCTCCTTTTATGATTTTTATGGCTAACCAGTGTCTGTCCAAAAACAACAAAAACTCATTTAACATGGAGGCACAGTGAATATTAGAGGAGTAATTACCCTTGCAATAACCCCGATTTTGACAGTTGTGGCCTGTATCCTGGCCATTATCGCCACAATTATCTTTCGGCTCTCCAGCGCCAAGATCCAATTTTTACCCCGTTATTGGGCCAAGATTATTTCTCGCCTGGCCGGTATGCGGGTTACACTGCGTGGGGGCGAGAACCTGGCTGCCGGCCAGCCTTATATTCTGGCGGCCAATCACCAGAGTCAATTTGATATATTTGCCCTGCAGGGATATTTAAATATTGATTTCCGCTGGCTGGCCAAAAAAGAATTATTTAAGATCCCTGTTTTCGGCCTTGGTATGAGGCAGGCTGGTTATATTCCCATTGACCGTTCACGGGGCCGGGAGGCGATTAAAAGCCTGTACGCGGCAGCGGAACGTATTGCCGCCGGGGCCTCGGTTATTATTTTCCCGGAAGGAACAAGAAGCCCGGACGGCCATCTGCAGGATTTTAAAAGCGGCGGCATGGTTCTGGCGATTAAATCCGGGGTCCCCATTGTGCCGGTAGCCATTTGCGGTACTCATGATATATTACCCAAGGGTAAATTATTGGCTCGTCCGGGACGGGTCACTATTAATGTAGGCCGCCCCATTGCCACCAGTAATTTTAAGGTTAGCGACAAGCAGGAGCTGGCCCGTCGCCTGCACGATGAGGTAGCCGCTCTGGCTGCCAAGGGGCAAGTATAAGGTTTATATGAAAGTCACCGGCCAGGGCTGCTGGCCTTGCCACGATTTTAATGTTGCATTATGCGGCATAGTTGCCGGGCATAATTTTGATTATTGAGATAAGTTATTTAAAGGACGGATGATGGATATTTCACAGACAATTGCGGCGCTTAAACAGCAGCCGGGCTTTGCGGAAAATGTTGGTATGGTTTTGATACATAACGGCACGGTACGGGGCTGGTCACGGCATGATCGGCGAAAAATAACTGCCCTTGAGGTTAGTCCGGATCAAAAAAAGATTGAGGAAATCCGGCAGGAGTTTCTTAAGTGGCCGGGGATTTTTGATATTAAAATAGAGGCCCTGGCTGGAACCTTCGCCCCCGGTGATGATCTGCTCTTTCTCGTCGTGGCCGGCGATATTCGAGAGAATGTCAAGGCGGCTCTGGCCGGTCTTTTGGATCGAGTCAAGGCCGGGCCGATTAAGAAACGAGAAATTATGGCGGTTTAGCGAATTAAAAAGGAGGGGCACTCCCTTGTGGGGTGCCCTTGTTCACGGGCAGTAAATGAGAGGGCTCGTATATCTTTTTCCGCGGCAGGTTAAATCAGACAATTTTCCTGAAACTGCAGTACGCCGGCCCCAGAGTCCATTAAAACCGAAGCTCCAACCGGCAGCATGGTATTATCCGCCCCATGACTGACCGGGAAATTGGCCCAGACCGGCACCCCCTCTTTCGTCAGTTCCAAGACCCGCTGCCAGATTAATTCA
>JAADIV010000199.1 GCA_013151175.1 Deltaproteobacteria bacterium
AGTGTCAGACCGACAAGAATAAACAATCGACAGACAGAAACCTTATAATTATCTGGATTAAGCATGCAAAACCCCCTGGCTCATACGCAGGGTACGAGGATTATTCTGCGAGGTACCCAATTCGTTATTATGGGTTACCACGAGAAAGGTACAACCCTGTTCATTATATCTTCTGAACATAGCCAGAATATCATTTTCGGTTTCTTCATCCAGATCGCCGGTGGGTTCATCGGCCAGAATGATTTCCGGCTTGTTCATAAAGGCCCGGGCAATAGACACCCGGCGCTGCTGGCCGCCGGAGAGCTGGCCGGGAAAGGCCTTGGCCTTATCGGCCAGACCGATTTCTTCGAGAAGTTTATAGGCCAGGGCCGTACTGTCATGCTGATGACGCCCGAAACACAGGGGCAGAGCCATATTTTCCAGAACATTCAGGGAAGGAATGAGGCTCGCGAATTGGAAAATAAAGCCAATGGTTTTATTTCTCATGATGGAAAGGGCCTGATCCGACTGCTGCCAATTTGAGGTATTATGAATCAGCACCTCCCCCTCATCGGGCCGGGTAAGACCGCCGACAAGGCTTAAAAGAGTAGTTTTGCCTGAACCGGAATGACCCAGGATTACCACAAAATCTCCCTTATCAGCTGTAAACGATGCCCCGTCCACCGCTTTCAGCAGTTTATTATCACTGCGATAAGTTTTGGTAATACGCTTGCATTCAATGAGCATTCACGTCCCCTTCTTTTTTTAATTTTTTGTAATTGTTCAACAATACTCCGATGATAGGTGCTTTCAGATATCGGGCTGAATAGTTACATTTTTTTTCTTGTAATTATGCCACTGAGTGGTAGTATGTCAACAATTAATTTGGGATTGTCTAAAGATATTAAAAAAAAGGCATGAACAAGAGGTAAAGGTAAGGTAAGAAGATAAGGTTGCGGAAGCCCTTTAATTCTTTAATACAGATTAACGACCACCGCAACTTTTTTTTACCAAACCTTTGAGAGAGAGATGGGGTTCTATAAACAGGAAACAAGAGAGCCTGTTTTTATTAGAACCCCGGCAATTAATCACCATTTGGTGATAACCTTATCAGGAGGGAGACATGAAGATTGTGAAAAAAAATGTACTGAAAAATGCGCTCATTGGAGCAATGGCCCTGGGGCTGGTCGGCTTCGGGACTACAAGTCAGGCCCAAAAAGTTTACACTACCACTTTCTATGTAGCCGGCATGGGCGGTCACTTTGCCAAGGCGGAGATGACCATTGACCCGACTTTACCGGCACCTCTGCAGCTCCATAAATTAACCAGGGTTGTTATCGGCGACGCTGATTCCCATCCCACCCATGATGCCAGAATTGACAATATGAACCGCAACGTCATGTTCTGGTCCACCTACCATATCGACCCCGCCACCGGCATGCCCCATGTCGGCAAAACCAATCTCCTTACCGGTAAGGTATTAGAGGATGTCAACGTTTCGGTTCCGGCTCAAGCTACTCACACCCATCATATGTACTGCGCCTCAGCCCAGACCGACAAATATTTTATCCCCATAACCATGACCAACAAGGCCTATATTGATGTCTTTAGAAAATCAGACCTCAAGCATATCCGCCGGGTATTTCTTGAGGGCACTGCCGCTGATATTCATAAGCCTTATCTTTTCTACCACGGCACCAACTCGCCTGACATGAAGGAGCTCTTCATAACCATTAACGAGGCCGCCAAACCTCAGGGCGCCCCCATCGGCAAGATGGATATGTTTCTGCTCGACATGGATGCCCTGGTAAATCACGGCAAGGTCAAGGTTCTGGCCCATGGTATCGCCCCCGGCGCCCCCGGCAAGACCATGAGTTTCCGTCAGTATTTCTCTCCCGACGGTAACTACATTGCCAACTCCGGCGCTGATCGCATGTATCTCATCGACGCCCACACCCTTAAAGTTCTGGATGTCGCAATGATGGGCAAGCTGGAAGAAAATCATGACGATATCTTTACCCCGGACAGCAAATACATTATCGCCACCTCCAGAACTAAAACCCTGGAAAGCGGTAATGCCCAGAAGATCAGCATGAAAAATCCCAGCTGTACCACTGAGGTTGCTCCTAAGGGTCAGTTAGGCCCCAATGATTATCTCATGGACGGCCAGTTGAAGCTTTATGATGTCAAGGCCAGAAAGTTCATCGGCAAGGCTACTTCCGTATGCCTGCCCTGCCACAATGAAGAGGGTGTTGACCAGCACGCCGTATTATGCGGGATTGATGCCAACTGGAAAATCTGATTTTCCACTTTGTGAGGAATCGTTCGTAAACGATTTCTCAGTATAAAAAAGTCCGCTAATGGCAAAATGCCGTAGGCGGACTTTTTTTTATCTCAATTCTTCTGTGAGCAGACAAATGCCGAAACAAATTAAAATTTCCATTGCTCGTATCGCCTTCAAGGGAGTGTCCCGCAAACTATTCCGTAATCTGGTGCTGATCCTCGCCGTGGGGATGCTGGTGGCTCTCCTTACCTTTGCCCGTCTGTTTAATAAGGCGGTCAATGATGATCTGGAAGCCGCGAACAAACGCCTCGGGGCGGATATTGTCATGGTGCCGGTGGAGGCCATGGACAAAGCCGAAGAGTTTATTCTGGAAAGCAAAGAAAAAACCTTCTACATGGATAAAAAGATATTCGATGAGGTCAAAAACGTTCCAGGGGTAGCGGCCGCTACCTACGAGATTTACCTGAAGACCCTGGCCTCGGGCTGCTGCAGTATTGTTGACGGCCAGGTGGTGGCCATTGATCAGAAGACGGACTTTATTGTCCGTGCCTGGCTTAACGAGAACACCCCGCCCCTCAAAAAAGGCGAGGCCTATGTCGGCAGTTATGTCTATGAATATCTCGGCCTGATTGATACCCCGACCCTTTTCGGCAGCCCGGTGAAGGTGGTGGCCCATCTTAAAAAAAGCGGCACCGGTTTAGATCACGCCCTCTTCATCCGCCAGAAGGATCTGGATCTGGTCTCACCGGCGGCCCTGGGAAAATATAACAAAAATAAAATTTCCCTGATCTTTATCAAGATAAAACCGGGTTATGATCTCGACGACATGGCCGACAAGCTGCAGACCATCGCCCCGACTACCGGTATTATGACCCGAGGTACTCTGGGGGCCTCGGTACGGGCGACCTTGAGTGATATAACCAGTATATTTTCCATTACGATTATTATTTCATCAGTCCTGGCCATTTTACTGGCCTGGTCAACATTTACCGCCATGGCCAATGAACGGCAGCGGGAGGTAGGAATCTTACGGGCCATTGGCGCCCAGCGCCGCCACATATTCAAACTGTTCCTCGGAGAGGCCCTGATTATCAGCTTCTTCGGCGGGCTCCT
>JAADIV010000173.1 GCA_013151175.1 Deltaproteobacteria bacterium
CATCTCTGCCGGGGTAGTCGTTAACTGAGTGATGTTCCGGCCGGCCGGCAAATCTCCACCTGGCCCCAGCATCCGAGCGGCCGCAGCATTAGAGCGTAAGATTATGCCGCCTGGCGATATAAGAAAACAGGCATGCACAAATGATCTGGTAAATTCATCAAAGCATTGTCGTAACATCCTAATCCACCCTGAAATATTCTCTTCCTTCAACTGCCTCTGACTCGGCAGTAGAAGTAAGATGGATAATCACCCGGCAGCAGCCATCACCACGAGCAATGCTCTTTTCAATCACGACCTTGGCATAACCAAGATTTTCTGAGGTTATAAGGCCAAAAACATTAGAGGTCATCATACACATAGACGAGCGGCTCAAAACCTTGTCACCAAAGGGGCAGGCCGTATTGGTCAGGACAATTCGAGATTTATTTAACTCCGTAATCATAAATTTTCCTTGAATACGGGCCTTGAAATCGACAAGAACAGCGGCAAGCTGCTCTAAAGTGAGCCGGGAAACACCAAGCTCTTTCTTATACAGGGCGTTGGCCCAGTCGCCAATATTTTTTCCCACCAGGCTTATATAACCAGCCGCCTCACTATAACCGACAACTTCTTCAAGCACCCCGGCCAGCTCCCGGATGAGAGTACGTAAAAAAAGATCACGTTCCAGCGGTATATGCAAATCACTGATTAACAACGGCGCATCACTCACATAGTCTCCTTAAAGGGTTTGGGGTATATCAGGGTAAGCGCTCCACGAGCCCGCCCAGCAGGATAGCCGAGCATAACCGTTACATCTAATTATCAACGGAAAAAGTTAACTATGTCAAGTTGAAAATCCATAGGACGACAGTATAACATTTTGTTTGTGACGCTGCTCAACATACCAATTGGGCAATCAAAGTGGCGTAAATTAGAAGGAGCATCCCCACAGATCATTTCTGTCAGTTTCATCAACCCACCACTACCTGGAGTGGTATAATAAAAATGGACACTAAAAGCTTGCGGATTATGTTCCGTAAAACGGAGGTGTTCAGATGGAGAAAAAGAAGAAGAAATATTACCCCAAAGAATTCAAATTGGAAGCTGTTAACCTAGTAACTAAGAAGGGTTACAGGATAACTGAAGCTGCCAAAAACCTTGGAGTCAGTGAGAGTGGACAGGCCTAATGGCTTGAACAGGGCTTCTACATCATTTTTTAGACGGGGTTCAATTCTCGCCCTTACCGTTGCTGTTTTAGTCATTGTTGCCATTGTTATTACCTCCTGTCAAAAAGATAGCCCATACGAGCCCATACGGGCTATGCCGTCAAATATTTTGTAGCCCAGAGGGGATATTGTTTTGCTGCGAACCTGATGTTTATGTCTTCATCGATGAACCTCTGTTTACGATGAGAGGCTAAAATCTAACGAGTCAGCTCAGGGGCTAAGGCCATTTTTTTCACTCTGCCCCAAACCCGAACAGAGCGTTTACATAATCCTCCACTTTGTTACACTTTTGTCATCATCGTGACAAAAACCAAGGGTGGGCTTATCCATGGGCATGAAGCGCCCTTGCTCACAACAAACCACCTAACCTACTAAAATCATTTAATATTTTTTTATTAAACCAACTTGGCACGCTCCTTGCCTTTACAGTATTCATCCAACGGCCGCTGAAACTTATAAAATTAACGGTCGACTAATGTGGATAAGTTACAGGATGGTTCAGGGTGAACCTTTTCCTGATCAGTTCAAAAAATTTAAATGGAGGCTAAACCATGGCAAAAGAGATGAGGAAAATTGCAATTTACGGCAAGGGCGGAATCGGCAAATCCACCACTACCCAGAATACGGTAGCGGGACTGGTGGAATTTGGCAAGAAGGTCATGATAGTCGGCTGCGATCCCAAGGCTGACTCCACCCGCCTGATGTTAGGCGGCCTGGCCCAGAAATCGGTGCTTGACACTATGCGTGAGGAAGGCGAGGACGTGGAGCTTGATGATGTACTGAAAGCCGGTTACGGCGGGGTTATGTGTGTTGAATCAGGGGGCCCAGAGCCAGGGGTTGGTTGTGCAGGGCGCGGTATCATTACCGCCATTAACCTCCTGGAGTCCCTGGGAGCCTATGAGGAACGGCACGATCTGGATTACGCCTTTTATGATGTTCTGGGCGATGTTGTCTGCGGCGGTTTTGCCATGCCCATGCGCGAAGGAAAAGCCAAGGAAATTTATATCGTTGTCTCTGGTGAGATGATGGCCATGTACGCGGCCAATAATATCTCCAAGGGTATTGTCAAGTTCGCCGAATCCGGCGGTATCCGCCTCGGCGGCCTGATCTGCAACTCACGGGCCGTGGATCGGGAGCAGGATCTGATCAGTAATTTCGCCAAGGAACTCGGCACCCAGATGATCTATTTTGTGCCGCGGGACAATATGGTGCAAAAGGCGGAAATTCACCGCCAGACCGTTATTGAATTCGCGCCGGATGCCGCCCAGGCCGAGCATTATCGTAACCTGTCCAAGGCCATTGACGGCAATAAGATGCAGGTCATCCCCAAACCAATGCCCATTGAACGTCTTGAGGAACTGCTGATGGATTACGGCCTGTTTGATTGATTCGAAGGCATATAAAACAAAAAAGCAAAAAACCATAACATGGCGAGCAAATAATTTAAGGAGAAAAAACAATGTTAATGATTCGCGCGATAATCAGACCGGAAAAGACTGATGAAGTAAAAGCCGCCCTCCTTGAGGCCGGTTATCCCGCCGTTACCAAGATGGAGGTCTATGGCCGCGGCAAGCAGCGCGGCCTGAAGGTCGGCAATGTAACCTACGACGAGCTGCCTAAAGAGATGCTGATGGTGGTAGCGGATGATTTCGAAAAAGATCTCATTCTGCGGACTATCCTGGACAGCGCCAGAACCGGTAAAAAAGGTTCTTACGGTGACGGTAAGATTTTTATCACCCCGGTGGACGAGGTCTATACCGTCAGTTCCGGAACCAAGGAGGCTTAAACATGAAAGAAGTTATGGCTATTTTACGAATGAATAAAATCAATGCCACCAAGGTGGCATTGGTGAAGGCTGGATTTCCATCCTTTACCGCCAGCAAGGTCATGGGCCGGGGCCGCAAGGCCCTTGATGAAGATATGGTAAGGGCCATGAATGACGACGGCCCCCTTGACAGCTCCGAGGTTCTGCCGCTCCTGGCTCATGGCCCGCGTCTGCTGCCCAAACGCATGATCAGCCTGATAGTACCGGATGACAAAGTCGCCACGGTAGTAGAAACGGTTATTAACAGTAACAGTTCTAAAAACCCCGGTGACGGCAAGATTTTTGTCATACCCGTCGATG
>JAADIV010000083.1 GCA_013151175.1 Deltaproteobacteria bacterium
GCCCGTTCCTATATCGATGAAAGGCGAAGGCGAAACATGACTTTTTTTGTAACTATTTTTTCGCGGCCTTCCTCCTCAGACCGGCCAGGCCGACAAGCCCGGTTCCCAACAGAAGCATGGTGGCCGGCTCCGGCACCGGATTGGCCGCCAGGCCGATAACGGAATAGTCGTTTTTTGCGGTATCGGGATTGCTAGAGTTATAATTAGTATGAAAATCAATGGAGTTAACCAAACCAAAACCGCCAAAATCCACATATAACTCGCCGTTATCTATGCTTTCACTAGACGCCCCGGCCTTATTACCGCTGCCAGCTGAAGTAAAATCAATTCTATGGTTATTATTTAATAGCAGATATCCAGATTCAGGTGCCAACCAGTCATCATTATACTCGAAGATGTCGGACAACCAGGCCCCGGCCAGGGACATGCCGCCGGTAATATCAACACGCATCGATTCTTCTTGGTCAATTTCATCCTTCTGACCTGGGTCATCCGTGCTAAGTGACACCCCAAAGCCATCCATTTGATATTGGGAGAGATGCGCTCCCGACGGATTGGCAGTAACTGTTATGCCGCCATGGGTAATGGTATTATATCCGGTATCCCCATCGAAGCCCGTAGAATTCCAATCGCCGGTATTACGAAAATCAACCTGCAAATGGGCGGGTGCCCAAGGTATCGCGGTGGCAGTACCAGCCGCGCACATGCCGATAAAGCCCATAATAGCTAATGATACTAACGCCTTTTTCATGTTACTACCTCCATGTCCATGTCCATGTCCATTTCTGTTTATTTTTATTAAAAAAACTCCGCTGATAATACAAATTATAATATCTCCAAAATCTGGAGATGCAACCAAATAACAGCAACTAACTCAAGCATTATTATCTTAAGCACTATGCGTGCCAACTATTCGCGCAAACAGCAAAAATAAATAAAACACTGTCAAATAAGCCACTTACAGCATTGTCATTCTGCACCTCAGCACCAAATCACACCCAGCATCTCCACTTTTCCGGAGACTTTCTTCCGCTTTTCCGGTTTACCGTGCTTGCCGAAGGATTTTTTTTACTACCCTTCTGCCGCCATACAGTCCAGAATACTCTCCTTGACGGCCGCCCCGGCCGTCTGCCAATTCAGGCGGCGGCAGTACTCGTTATATGAACTGAGGGCGAGGGCCTTATAGCGGCGCCAATCACCAAAATATTCGGCGATAAAGGCGCAGTAATCGGCGGCCTCGGCCTCTGGGGCGAAGGTTATGCCGTTAACCCCGTCCTTGATAATGGTAGGTATGCCGCCGGTCTTAGCGGCGATGGCGGGCAGAGCTGAGGCGGCGGCCTCACAGAAAACCAGACCGTAGCATTCCTGCCGGGACGGCACCAGCAGAAAATGGGCCTCGGCAAATAATCCGGCAAGTTCCCTGGTACCATTCTTGTCTGCCTTATTGATAAAGCCGTGGTTTATGACATAAGCCGGCAAGTTAGCCGCCCCCCCCGGCCGGCAGCCGACAATATGCAGCTCCACCTCCAGCCCTTGAGCGGTCAGTTCCTCTGCAACCCGCAGGACAATATCACCGCCCTTCCTGAGCCAGTCAACCCCGACAAAGAGCAGCTTACAGACCGTCCGTGACCGGGCCGCGATGACTGTTAGTGCCTCCTCATAGGAAATGCCGCGGCCGATATTGGCGCCAAAGGGCACCACCCTGACTTTGGCCGCCGGCACCGCGTAATTGGCAATGGCGCTCTCGGCGGCCCATTCCGAGGCAAAAAAAACCAGACGGCAGCGTGACAGGGCGTCCCGTTCAACAATATTGCCGGCCTCAATAATCCGGGGATGCAGGTTGCAATATTCGGGATAATAGTCCAGCATCCCGGCAAAGACGGCATCCGTCCAGAAGAATATTGGTTTATCGGTTTGCAGAAAGGCAATGGGCACGGAACCAGGACTGAAGACAAAGTCTGCCTGGGAGCGCCGCAGTTTCTGTTCGGCCTGCCGGGCATAGTCTCTGGCTACCGAGACCTCGCGCTCCCACGCCCAGTCCTTATGCAGCAGGACGGGGTAGAACGTCTCCCTGGCCCTGCCAATGAGTCCAAGGGGCCGCTGCAAGGGCCCCATGACGGTAAAATTATTAAATTGCCGCCGAATGGCCCGGCCAATAAAATACCCTGAACCGGACCACTGGCTCAGGTCGCGGGAATCGTAGGTTGTCAGATAGGCAACTTCCATTATCATCCCCCTGTTGTTCAGGCCGATTTCCGGCCCAGCGCCCTGGTATATATGTCCTGTATCTGCGCGGCAACACTCCCCATATCCAGTTGCAGATCAATCAGCCGCTGCCTGCCCGCCACCTTATCCCGGGATATGGCCTGATGGATCAATTCGGCCAGGACATGAGGATCGGCGCTCTCGCTGACGTAACACCCTGCCACCGGCCCCAGCATCCAGCTGACATTGCCCACATCCCTGGCCACCACCGGGGTGTTACAGGCGAGGGCCTCCTTCACCGAATTTGGCGAGCCCTCAAAATCCGAGGTCAGGAGATGGGCGGCAGCGGCGTTAAAGAGATGGGGCATTCGTTCCCGCGCCTCATTTTCCACCGCCAATTCCTCTACCTCCTGGTCATATTTACTCTTAACAATCTGGACTGCCCGGCGAAACAGGTCATAACGTTTTTCGCTGCGGTATAAATTGGTAGAGGAACAGAAGAGGATATATTTCTTCGCCCGCAAACCAAGTTTTGCCAATGCCTCCGAGCGGGGAATTTCCCTGAAGAGATCCAAATCCACCCCATTGGGGATACACGCCTCCTTCCCGGCCCAGGCGGGGTCGGCCTGGCGGCTGTCCTTGATAATATAGAAATCGGAATGCCTTTGGGCGTAACGGTATAAACAGCGTTTCAGATAATAAAAATGATTCGACTTACCGTCCCGGCCGCCCTGGGTGAGAAATGAGGTAATCACCGGCGGCCTGACCCCGGCAAAAAAAAGGCTGCAAAAGGCGGCATATGTATGATGGCAGTGAATAAGGTCAAAATCAGTGCTTCGCCTCTTTATCTCGGCGATTTTCCTGAAATATTCTGCCTTGCCCGCGCGGGCGGCATTGATAAAGAGAACCTCACAGTCAACACCAAGGGTTCGCAGCGAATCAATCTGCTCCTTAACAAAGATGCCATAGGAGACATTACCCTTTTCCGGATAAAGATTTGTTATATGTAAAACCCTCACAGCAGCCTTAGGCGATACGCCGCCCGCAGCGGCAAACTGTTAAGCACGGTATAATTATGTTCATGAACAACCGTGCCGCCAAAACTTAATTTAAAC
>JAADIV010000226.1 GCA_013151175.1 Deltaproteobacteria bacterium
TATAGAGTAATTCCGCCTGGATAAGGCCGGGGGATGATGTCTTTAGCCTCACCTTATAGGTGGTTATATCCCCCTTGCCGGTGAAGTTCCTGTCTGTCGCCGCTCGGCCGTATACCTTTATATCAGCCGCGGCCTTATCTTTGTTAAAGCCCTGCGGCAGCAGGCGGTTATCCTTTAAAAAACTTGCGGCTCGTAACAGGGTATAGGTCACCCTGCCATCACTGTTGGCCATGATGGTTTCATATATTTGCACCTGTTTCTGGTTGGTTATTACCTCATAGTGCGGCTCGTAGGGATTTATATTCACATCGTTGTTATTGCCGGCTATCAAGTCTCCTTTAAGCGGCCGGCCGGATTCAAAGAGTATATTGCCGGCTTTATCACGCACGGAGAAATGAATCCAGGCCCGGCGGCCGGGAATGCCGGTGGGGAATTTATGACCAGCCAGGTTTTTGACCTCAACCTCGGCGGTTAACCTGGTTCCCTTACGCCTGACTTTGATAATTTTAACCTGGGCCGTTTTGTCCTGGAGCTGTTTAATTGTTCTCTCGATAGTGGCGCTGAAATCGGCGCTGGAGGCGGTGAGTTTGAGAGTCTGGATGTTTTGGCGCATAAGGCGGAGCATGGTGATATTACCGCCCACAAAATGATGCTGGGCAAAATTTTCTCTGGCCGGGGCGCCGGATGGGGCCGCTACCTGTACCCGTCCCTGGGCCATGGGCATGTGACAGCCCTGGCAGGTGGATTTATCGCCCTGCCGGCTGAAGACGCTGGCCTGCCACTCAAGGTAAGGTGTCTGTTCCGGGAAGGTGCCGGCCACTTTGCCCTGGGCATTCACAAAGGGGGTATAAAGGGTATGGCAGGTGGCGCAGAGGCTGGAATCCGTCATCTGCTTACCCTGCACAACGGTATAACCAACGCTGGAACGCATTATCTGCTGGGAAGGATTCTGGTGGGGGCCGTATATTTTACGTTCGGGTTTGGCACCCTTTCTGTCGATAACGTATTGGCCGCTGAAGCTCTCCGGCCGGCCTAAATTGTCGGCCTTGATCTGATGACAAAGACTGCAGGAGACCCCGTCCATGGCCGCCTTATGCAGTTTATTATCCGGGTCGGCAAAGCCCGGTTTTATGGCTATGGGCTCTTCGGTTCTCTCGGCCTCTAACTCGGCCATGGGCATATGGCAGGCGGCGCATTTCTTTTCAATGAGTTTTTTGAGGGCCGGATTACGGCGGATCTCGGATATTACCTTGGTCATCCACAGCGGGTCGTTGGCGGCATTGGCCATCATGGTGCTGCGCCAATGTGATTTAATGGAGACGTTGTTGCCCTTCTCGTCCACCAATAGGTCATGGCATATGGCGCAGTCCGCGGAACCGGTAAACCAAGGGCTGGCAAACCGGATGAGGGGCTGACCGTTGTAGCTACGAGTCTCTCCGGCCCGTGGCGTGAGGCATAACATGGCGGTCACGAGTAAAAACACCAATTCAATTTTTGATAATAACCTTGTCTGTCTGTTTTTCAATTTTTGCCACCTTATTTTTTATCTTTTCGCTTACAGCTCTGAGGGGTTGCTGAATTTCAGCGCTATGGAGTGCAGAAACTATTTGATAATAACAACTATTCGCTTTTGGGACAATTCGCCATAAAAAAATGGCGGCACCAGAAATTTATTGGTACCGCCATTCAGATGCCGGGGCCATCGCTGTTGATGGCGCTGAGTCTTGAGGTAATGACAGGTTATCAGTTGGTTATCGGCTTACCGGATTGCCAGTCAATACGATCTAAGGACGGGCCTTCGTAGGTGTCTAAGAGTAGTTGGATGGCGGCTTCACCATATTTCTCGAACCAGAAATCACCCAGTCTTTTGAGGCGCTTGATGTTGGCCTTACTTACGTCATCCATGGCATCGTCAGGGGGCTGCGGCAGTCCGGCCTGTTCTTTGAGTTTGGCATTGACCCTGATATAATTACCAGAATCAATGATAGTCATGGCCTGATAGGCCACGATACGCTCGTCGGAGAGTACTTCCATTATGTGCCCCTCTGTCATCCACTGTATGCCGCCCCATCTCTGTGATTCCGGGCCGTTTATTTTTCTGGTCATAAAACCAGTTCCTATTGAAAGTACGCGCATTTCACTTAACGGCACATGCCGCCAGGTACGCTTGGCCTCGGTTATGGCGCACATGGTGGGGTTGTTGGCAATTACCCCGCCGTCAACCAGCCAGGATTCATCCTGCCCAGAGGAAAGTTTTATCTCTTTAGTGGGGAAATAGGTGGGGGCCGCGCTTGAAGCATCGGCCGCCTGGTATGAAAAGAGATTCAGATAATCCTTTTTGGTGGATTTTATGACCACCGGTCTGCGCTTTTCAATCGCGTAGGTAACGGCTAAAACGTGCTTGTCGGCTGGAACGTCTTTGATCCTGGCTTTGCCGAGATTCTTTTTAAGAATCTCGGTCTTACCTTTGGCCTCGAATTTGGGGACGTTTATTCCGTCAAATGCCAGCAAACCTTTATGCTCCGAGAAGATTTTCTGGGCATTTTGGTAATTATATAGTTCGTTAATTTTATCCATGCTCATGTCAGTGGTGGCAAGGCAAAGAGCGATAATGCTGCCGGTACTTGTCCCGGCGTAAAAATCAACGCAATCTCGAATGGATTTGTTATGTTTTGTCTGTAATTGTTCTTCAATCTTGGCCAGGAATTGAGTGGTAGCGGCACCGCGGATGCCGCCGCCGTCTAAGGACAGAATTACTTTTGCCATAACGTACCCCTTTATTTCGGTGATTATTTGTCACTTTCTTGCCATTTTTCTATTATAGCGCGGTCTGTGGTTCTGTTTTTCAGGGCGGTTGACTGCTTGAATTACCCTGTATTTTCCACTTTTTAATAGAGGAATTTGTCAACAATCTCGTTCACAACATCATCAGATATATTATGTTGCTGGAGAATTTTTTTGGTGTGGCTGAAAAAGAGTTTACGCTTTACCTGCGGCATGGCGGTGGAAATACCTTCTGCAATATACTGGCTGATTAAGTCCTCCTGCGATCTGCCCGTAGCCTTGACTACCTCCTGCAGCTCTTCAGCTAATTCCGCGGGTAGTTTTATGCATGCTTCTATGGTGACCAGATTTTGAGTGCTCATTGTCTCTCCTCCTCTTTAATGGTTATGATCTCAGATGGTTGCCCCGGTCTTTATTGCTTTAGAGATGACAGTTTGAAAGAACTCCAGTCTACAACTGAAAGTATTAGTACCTTTTCACGGACTGGTCAATAACGTTTTTGGGATAAAATGCGGCAAAAA
>JAADIV010000002.1 GCA_013151175.1 Deltaproteobacteria bacterium
AATTGTTGCGTTTCTTTTTCATTAAATTCTCCTTTGGCTGAGTATGTTAACTCAGACATAGAAAAATTCCAATTCACGCTGAACCAAAACAGTTGCATATAGGGCCGTATTGACTTTTTCCATATAGCGCATTAAATATGGAACTGGTAGTGTCCGCTGTAGGTTTAACTTATTGTTTTTACGTTTTCTACTTGCTAGATAATCTAAATAACACATCCTTAAATGGTATTTAAAGGGCAGATGAGTACAGATGTCAATACAAATAGTCGATTAGGGAGAACTTTTTGGGCTGAATATCGGCGGGTGGTGAATGGACATGGCGTTCTTGCTGCGCAGGCTGAGTGGTTTGTACGATGGGCGCAGGATTTCAGTAAATCCCAGAAGGGTGTCCAATTGCAGGATCGCAGTCCCGCCGATGTCCTCGCGTTTGTGGAAAGGTTTGCGCAACGGCAAGGTATAAAAGATTGGCAGATAAAACAGGCGGTTATGGCCATACAACTCTTGTGCGCGGACATGCTGCGACTTAGTTGGTCTGGAAAGTGGGAATGGGATAAGGCGTCTACGTTGGGCGTAGCCATGGCTGCCAAGAAAATGGGGCAGTCGCACGCCGGTAAAGCGGTTGGCTTTGGTAAGTACAATGGCTTGGCCGACCAATTTCCAGATATGATGCCAAAGCAGTCATGCCGCGATAAATATGATGAACTTCTGCAGAAATTACGGGTAACTCTGCGCACCCGGTATTACTCCATCCGTACTGAACAAGCCTATGAGTCATGGGCCCTGCGGTTTCTTACTTATTGCGAAAACATGAATTTACCGGATTCTGGCCCAAGCCATGTTCGGGAATATTTGGATTTTCTGGCTACGGAACGGATGCTGGCAGCATCGACACAGAATCAGGCCTTAAACGCTCTGGTTTTCTTTTTTGATAAAGCCCTTGAAACTCCGGTGGGCGACATAGGTAATTTCTCCCGTGCCAAACGTCCACGCCGACTGCCGGTGGTTTTGACCGTGGATGAAGTTAACAAGCTTTTGGCTGCTATGACCGGAACCACGGCTCTGATGGCCGGGTTTCTCTACGGCAGCGGTTTGCGGCTAATGGAGTGTCTGCGACTTCGAGTCAAGGACGTTGATTTTGCCCGGCATCAGATCGTAGTCTTGGGCAAAGGCAATAAATTTCGGGTTACGGTTCTGCCGGATCGTTTTGTTTCGGCTCTTAAAAAACATCTGACCAAAGTTAAAAAACGTCATCATGAAGACCTGCGCCAGGGCCATGGTGAAGTTTTTATAGATCCAGCCTTGGCCAGAAAATATCCGCACGCCGCTCGTGAGTGGATGTGGCAATATGTTTTTCCGGCGGCACGATTGACCGTTGATCCGCGCAGCGGCCGGATCCGCCGTCATCATATTAACGAGTCTAGTCTCCAAAAGGCAGTCAAGACAGCCGCCAACGGCATAGGGTTGACCAAACAAACCACCTGCCATACACTGCGGCATTCATTTGCCACCCACCTCCTCGAAAATGGTTACGATATTAGAACCGTTCAGGATTTACTGGGACACGCCGATGTCAATACCACCATGATTTATACTCATGTCTTGAATCGCCCCGGTCTCGCCGTCATCAGCCCTCTGGACAGATAGTGTTTGCTCTTATAATCTGGTCGAGGTGATCGTGTCGATGATTGGTGTTATAGGGC
Source organism: Deltaproteobacteria bacterium (assembly GCA_013151175.1). GTDB lineage: Bacteria > Desulfobacterota > Desulfobulbia > Desulfobulbales > VMSU01 > JAADIV01. The sequence goes on from JAADIV010000002.1 coordinate 1,701, forward strand.
CTTTTTATAAATTGTTATTTTTTATGACAGAAATTCAGCAACATACTAAATATAATGAAAATAAATTTGCAGGTCAGCCGTATTCCGCTCAAACAGATTGATTTTGACGATAGTTTCTACGAACTTAGACCCCAGGGTGACGACGAGCTGCCCGCTGATTTTATTGAAAGTATTAAAAAATGCGGGATTCTCCATCCCCCCATTCTCCGGGAGCAGGGAAACGGCGCTTATATAATTATGGCAGGCCGCAGGCGCTTGCGGGCTGCCCGTGATATTCTGAGTTTAAATAGTTGTAACTGCCTTATTGTGCATTCGGAAACATCCACTCTTGCCTGTCTGGAACTTGTGCTAGAGGAGGGCCGGTTATCACCAACCTGGTCGCCTGTCATGAAGGCGAAATATCTCGCTAAAATTATAGCAGTTATCGGTCGGGAAGAGGCAGTTGTTAACGTCTTACCCCGTCTTGGTATTACACCGCAAATGTATCACCTTGAAAAACTGCTGGGTCTGGCTGATCTGGAAGAGCCCCTGGCCCTGGCAATTCACCAAGGTCGTGTAGCCGAAAAAACGGCTTATGAATTAAGCCGGCTGCCATTTCGTGACCGTTTTATTCTCTTCGATTTGATTAACAGTTTAAAACTTAGCGTTGGCAACCAACGGCAGATTTTTGCCATTTGTAATGATTTAGCTAAACGTGCCTCTTCTTCAATCCATGCCGTCCTAAGCGAACCGGCCATTACTAGTATCCTGAAGGAAACGGGGCAGAATATCCCGCAGCAGACGGCTAAACTAATGAAAATTTTACATGTCCGCAGGTTTCCGCACTTTACTGCCGCAAATCGGGAATTTATCTGCTGGCAAAATGGCCTGAATCTTCCTGCCTGGGCCCATATATCCCATTCGCCGGTCTTTGAAGTCGACCAGGTTTCACTGCATCTCAGTTTTGCCAACCGGGGAAAACTGGCTGACTTTTGCCAACAATTTATCGGCTAAGATTAATTATCCGGGGCAAGCGGCAGCCTGACGATGATAGTTGTCCCCTGGCCGGGGGTGCTTTTTGCTTCAATTTCACCGCCATGGTGAACTACTATCTTCTGGCAGGTGGCCAGTCCGATTCCGGTTCCCTCATATTTCTTATGGCCGTGAAGCCTGGTTAGGGGAAGGAATATCTTCTGGGCATAAATGGGGTCAAAACCAATGCCGTTGTCCTGAATGGTGATTTGGCAGAAATTGTCACTCACAATTGAACTTTTAATAGTTACTAGCGGTTCTTTATCAGCATCTTTATACTTTATGGCATTGGCGATAATATTCTGAAATAATTGCCTGATTTGCGTCTTATCCCCTATAAGTTTCCCTAGATTCTCAAATTGTATCCGGCCCCTGCTTTGCTTTAAGTGCTCCTCCAGATTCTGTGATACCTCATTGACTACTTCATTCAGGTCGAGAAGTTCAAAGGGCTTTTTATGTGATGTAACTCTGGATAATTCCAACAGACCGTCGATTAATTGCTGCATCTGCCTAGTGGATGCCACTATCCTCATAAGGTATTCCCGGCCACGATCGTCAAGAACGCCGCTGTATCTATTGACAAGCCGCTCGCTGAAGGCGGTAATCAGCATAAGCGGTTCTTTGAGATCATGCGAGGCAACATGGGCGAATTGTTCCAACTCTTCATTTGACTGTTTGAGTTTGCTAGCTAGCCCCATAAGGCCTTGCTCTGCCTGTATTCTAATGTCTATTTCTCGTTCCAGATGCGCGTTTGCCTGCCGCAATTCGGCTGTTCGTTCATCGACTAATTCCGATAATCTGAACTGATGTTGTTCCAGCTCCTCTTCCGCTTTTTTTAACGCGGTTATATCTGAGAAAACTCCGTCCGCAAACCACGTGCCATTCTGCCTGTATATGTTGCTGGCACGGCTATGCAGCCAAATCAACCTGCCATCTTTGTGTCGGAACCTGTATCTGACATCATAGTGGCGGGTATCAGGTTCACGTTCATCATGATCTGAGGCCTCTGATGATTGGTGCGGCGGCTGACCTCTACGATGATTTTTGGCGGCCAGGTGTGAGGCGAAGAAAAGGCTGAATTCATCTCGAACATAATCAAGATCATCGGGATGGATGTTGGCGAAACAGCCCTTGGGCCAAGCGCCGAGCATATCTTCGGGCTTATAGCCGCAAATATTTTCAATGTTTTGGCTAATAAAATAAAGGTTTCCCGCTTCGCCGGCCCGCCAGGTAACATCCGGGACATTTTCGATTAAAGTTCGGTATTTTTCTTCACTTTTTTGCAGGGCTTTTTCGTACTCTTTTTGATGAGTAACGTCTTGAATAATAATGATACCGCCGGAGAACTCGTTATTAATATCGCCGAGAAAGGTTCTGGATATAATGACATTTTTTTCAATATTGTCGATTTCCAGAGTTGCTTCAATAACTGGTAAAGAGATGCGGGTGTCGAGAATATCCCGGCCTATGATCTCAGAGCAATTTTTACCTATGTGGTCTTTGCCGGAAAGCTTGAAAAACTGAGAAAAGGCCCGGTTGGTTTCAACCAGGCGTAGTTCATGGTCAATAATGCAAGCCGGCTCCAGCATACGGTTGAAAATGGTGTAATACCTTCTCTTCTCATGCAGGATATAACGGTTCGCCTCCCTTAATTTTTTGCGATAGGGCCGGGTGGAGAGTTTAATACAATTATTTAGCAGGGCATATTCCAGATCGTCAAACAGGATGGATATTTTTTGAGCGGCGGGATCATTTTCCCCCAGGTAATCGAGAAAAAAGAGCCTGATATTTTTTATAAGGTGATAAACAGCCGGGCCATCTGAACCGTGAATGATGGCATGTTCACTGAATTTTGCAAAGGCATCTTTAGCTGCCTTTAGCAACTGCGGTAGTTTCTTGGCGGGTGGATATGCGGCCAATTTTTCAAAAGTCAGCCACAAATTATCGACATCCAGATCCGGTTGGTTAAGACATCCCGCGGCATCATGAAATTTAGTCCAGAGATCGTTTAGCTCAGCCATGCCAGATTGCGAATTTGCCACGTCTCTTTTCCTCGAAACAATAGTTTACCGGGGTTAGAACTTCCGCCTTTTTCTTTCTCTAAGAAATATCCTGAGGGTGGTTTGCTCCAGCTTCAGGCCGGTGCGGTATTTATTTATCAGATAACGCAAATATGAAAAATGTACACCCTTTGGGTAATTGGCATAAATTATAAAGGTCGGCGGTTTGGTGCTTATTTGGGTGGTGTAGTAGAGTTTAAGGCGTTTACCCTTATGGAGGGCGGGACTATGTTCGTCCACGGCCTGACGCAATATTCTGTTTAGAGGCCCGGTGGAAAATTCCAGACTGAATTGCCTGTATACCTCATTAACCGTCAAGAATAACTTTTTGATACCGGAGCCGCTCAGAGCTGAAACCGGCAGGGTAGGGGCGTAACCAATAAATCTGGTCGAGCGTTCAACTTCGCTAAACAGCCATTTCTGCTGTTTGGGGTCATTTTTGATTAGATCCCATTTATTTACCAATATAAGACAGGCTCGGCCCCTTTCAACGGCGTAACCAATTATCTTGGTGTCCTGTTCCGTAAGTCCTTCGGCGGCATCAACCAGGGCCAGAACCACATCGCAGCGTTCCATGGCCTTTAGGGCTCGCATTACCGAAAATTTTTCAACCTTATTATCCCGAACTTTGCCACGCCGCCTGATTCCCGCAGTATCAATCAGGCGGTAATTCCTGCCCTTATGCGTCAACATGGTATCTACCGAGTCTCTGGTAGTGCCGGGTATATTTGACACCACCATTCGTTCTTCGCCCAGAAGACGATTGGTCAATGAAGACTTACCCACATTCGGCCGGCCGATAATCGCCAGGGCAATCTCGTCCATTCCATCTTCCGGGACGGTGTCCGCAGATGCCAAATGTTTAACAAGCTCATCCATGAAGGTATTAACGCCAATTCCATGTGAGGCGGATATTGGCCATAGGGATGGGGCACCCAGTTCAAAGAAAGGCGCTAATTGTTCGTACTCTTTGGCCGGATTGTCGATTTTATTAACTACATAAAAAATAGTTTTATCCGTTTTGCGTAACAGACGGATCAATTCATAATCGTCTTTTATCAGTCCGCCCCGGCCGTCAAGAATAAGGACAATAATGTCCGCGTCAGCAATTGCCTGCCAGCTCTGTTCTCTGATCAGGGCAGAAATCTTCTTCTCGGAATCTATCTCGGTGGCGTTTACGTTGTCCGGCTCGATGCCGCCGGTATCCACCAGGGTGAAAGATCTTCCCACCCAGGTGACCGATTCATAGTGACGGTCACGGGTGACACCGGGAGTTGGATCTATAATTGCTTTATTCCGGTGGGCCAACCGGTTAAATAACGAGGACTTACCTACGTTTGGGCGGCCTACCAGGGCAACGATCTGGTTTTGTTTGTTTTTCATTTACAGATATCCATGCCTGCCTGAATGATGGCGGTTGAGTTAATTTTAGCGATTTTGCGGAGAATTTTTTGCGGCCCCTGCTCGATAAATTGGTCTGGCAAACTCATTACCTTTGTTGTAATGGGCCTAGCCGTTGAATCGGCTAACAATTCCAGAACCGCGCTGCCAAATCCGCCGCTTCTTACATTTTCTTCTATGGTTATCACCTTACCAATTTTTTCAGCCCATGAGAGAATTAAATCACGGTCAAGGGGCTTTATAAATCGAGGATTGATTACCGCGGCTGAAATGCCGATTTTTTGCAGACCGGCCGCCGCCTCCAGGGCCGGATAAACCCGATTGCCAACGGGAATAAGAACCACGTCACCGCCCTCTCTTAATATTTCCCCTTTACCGATAGGCAGGTTCTTTAAACCCGGGGTTAATTCAGCCCCAACGCCGATGCCGCGCGGATAGCGCACTGCCACCGGCCCAGGGTGGTTAATGGCGGTGTGGATCATGTGGCGCAATTCGTTTTCATCTTTGGGAGCCATAATGACCATATTGGGCACCATGCGCAGAAAGGTGAGATCAAATACTCCGTGGTGGGTGGGCCCGTCATCACCCACTAGCCCGGCTCGATCCAACATAAGAGTAACCGGTAAATTGGGCATACAGACATCGTGGATTATTTGATCCAGAGAACGCTGGAGAAAGGTGGAGTATATGGCAACAACCGGTAGTATCCCTTCCGTGGCTAGCCCGGCAGCAAAGGTAATGGCGTGTTGCTCGGCAATTCCCACATCAAAAAAACGGCTTGGAAAGCGTTTGGCAAAACCGCTTAAACCTGTGCCGGCTGTCATCGCGGCCGAAATCGCAACTACCTTTGGGTTATTAGCCGCTATTTTTTCGAGGGTACTGCCGAACACTGAGGTATAAGAAGGGATAACGGACTTGGCCGCTTTAGGCTTGCCGGTAATGATTTCAAAGGGGCCGATACCGTGGAAATTATCCGGGTGCTCTTCGGCCGGTTTATAGCCCTTGCCCTTGGTGGTTATGACATGAATCAGGGTTGGCCGATGCGCGAATTTATTAACATTTTGCAGGGTGTCAATCAGGTTGTCCAGATCATGGCCTGGGATAGGGCCTACATAATCAATCTTAAAGGCCTCAAAGAGCATGCCGGGAGTGAAAAAGCTTTTAAAACTCACTTCGCTTTTTTTCAGCACCTGCAAGATGTTTTCGCCTACATTGGCAAATGATTTAAGGAATGTCTCCATGTCCTTTTTAAGCCTGGACACTCTGCCGCTAGTCATTTTGCGGCTTAAAAAACTGGATATAGCGCCAACGTTGGGGGAAATGGACATCTCGTTGTCATTTAAAATGATAATAAGATTTTTCCCCAGATGACCGGTATGATTCAAGGCCTCGAAGGCCATGCCGCCCGTCATTGAGCCATCGCCAATAACCGAAATGACCTTGTGATTCTGTTGGTTCAGTCCCATGGCACAAGCCGTGCCGAGACCTGCCGAGATTGAAGTGCTGCTATGGCCGGTATCAAAGGTATCGTATGGGCTTTCCTTCCTTTTGGGAAAACCGCTGATCCCCTTATATTGGCGGATGGTGTGAAATTGCGCGCGGCGGCCGCTCAGGAGTTTATGGGCGTAACATTGATGACCAACGTCCCAAATCAACTTGTCTGCCGGGGTATCGAATACATAATGAATGGCGATTGTCAGCTCAACAACGCCCAGACCTGGCGCTAAGTGGCCGCCGGTTTTGGATATGGTAGTGATTATTTCCCGGCGTATTTCTGCTGCTAGCTCCGGCAGGCTCTGCCGTTCGAGTTTGCGCAGATCAAGCGGTGAGTCTATTTTATCTAGAATGGTATTATCCATGGTAGCATCCCTGTGTATTATACACCCTTAACGGCTTTGCAGGCCCACCCTACAGTGCTAATTATGTGTAGGTCAATCATTTTTCGTCATATCCATGGTTCCTTCCTCTTTTAACAGCGCCAGAAGTTCCGAGGTAGAAATTTTATGGCTCATATCGCTGCCTTTCAACAGGCTATCTGCCAACTCCCTTTTTTCCCGGTGCAGGGCCACAATTTTTTCCTCAATGGTTCCTCTGGTAATCAGCCTATAGATAGTTACCGGCCGTTTTTGGCCAATCCGGTGAATACGGTCTGAGGCTTGATCTTCAACCGCCGGATTCCACCACGGATCCATGTGGATAACGTAGTTGGCAGCGGTAAGATTTAACCCCAGGCCGCCGGCCTTCAAGCTGATCAGAAAAACATCACCATTACCGGCCTGAAAGGATTCAACCCTCTTTTTTCTTTCTTTTGGCGGTGTGCTGCCGTCCAGATATTTATAGCTTATTTTTTTCTTGTCCAGAAAATCTCTTAAAATTGTCAGATGGCTGACAAATTGGCTAAATACCAAAATCTTGTGATTATTTAATAATAATTCGTCAACGAGTTGGGCAAATATAGCCAGTTTAGAACTTTTTATTCCCAAGCCAGGCTGAATTATAGCGGGGTTGCAGCAGGCCTGTCTCAACCGCATAATACCGGCTAATATCAACATATGATGATTTTGGCCGCGTTCATTTGTGTTAAGATTTTCTAGCGCTTCACGGCGCAAAGATTCGTACAGGGCCGCTTCGGCGGGGTTTAGATCGACATGGTAATTAATTTCTGTGCGGGGCGGTAAATCATCGAGTACCTGCGATTTTAAACGACGGAGAATAAATGGACTGATAATTTTTCTCAATCTTTTTTGCACCTCCCGATTTTTGTCTCTTTCGATAGGGATGGCAAAATGGCGGTTAAAGGCGGAAATAGAACCCAAAATTCCTGGATTAATGAATTGGAATAAATTCCATAATTCACCCAGATTATTTTCCAGAGGGGTGCCGGTGGTTATCAATCTAAATCGTCCTTTCAGGCTCATCGCGGCCTTTGAACGCTTGGTGGACATATTTTTAATTGCCTGAGCCTCATCAAGCACAATTACCTGCCATTGTTTAGACGTTAATAATTCAACCTCCTGTTGTAAAAGACCATAACTGGTAATAAGCAGGTCGAAGCTCTTTAACTTGTCTAACGTCTTTTTGCGCTCTGAACCGTTCAGAAATACACAATTTAAGGTAGGGGCATAACGGCCGATCTCGGCCGCCCAGTTGTGGCAAACAGAGGTAGGGGCTAAAATCAGGCATGGGCCGTTTGCCGCCTGGTCAAGAATAAGCGCCAGGGCCTGAATGGTCTTGCCAAGCCCCATCTCGTCTGCCAGGCAGGCGCCACAGCCCAGATAAGCCAGGCGTGACATCCAGGTAAAGCCGTCAATCTGATAGGCCCGTAGTTTTGTATTTAAGGTTGACGGCACGCAGGGATTATAGTGTCCGGCGGCCTTTATCCTTGCCGCCAACGCCGCCCAGTGCTCGTCATAATCAACTCTTCCCGCCCCTTGAGCAAGTTTCAGTAACATGGGAGCGGCAGCCTGCGGAAACTGCGTTATATCGTCCTTAACATTGCTTATGGCATTCAGATCGGCCAGATGTTGATACAGCTCTGCGGTCAATGATAAAAATTCGTTGTCAGATAACGGGATGAAACGGCTATTGTGTTTTTTGACCAAATCCAGAAGCTGGCGCATCTCCATGACATGATCTTCGTCAATCTGTATTTTGCCGTTAATGGCGAACCAACTCTGATGCTTATTGATCTTGAGATATAATTGTTCAACCCCGGCTTTTTGCCGAATCTGGAGATTTTCTCCCTGGGGCCACTCGATAACTACCTCTTCCTGCAGGGCTTGAACCTCAAGCAAAAAGCCGAGACAGTCCGGTAACTCCGGTAAAAACCATTGCCAGTCCTCATCTTCATGGCTTAATAACGTCGGGCAGGCGTCAACGATTGTTTGCGCCTTCTCTTTTTCTTGCTGATGATTTCTGATGGTCTGCAAACGCTCACCGTCTATATCGGCAATTATGACCTTGGCGCCCATGCCTGGTTTCATCCCCAGGCCGCTTTCTCCCTGCGGTTTGACCTGCATGGAGACGTTAAAACTACCGCGAGCCGGAATAATTTGATAGTAGATGCGCTGATCCGGCTTAACGGTTTTTAGATTAACGGTTGGGGCGAAAAAATCAGAATAAATGGGCAAATGGCCGGCAATGCCGCCAAGCATATCCAGAATTTCATCTTTGGATTCTTCTGGAACCCGCAGGCCGTTGGGGCCGATCAGGGTTGCGATTTTATGTTTAATCTCCGTAATTTCATATACCTTAAGGCGGCCAGGCGGGCAGAAACGGATGATGAGATTTTGGTTATCCTGTGGGAATGGCGAAAAATTAATGGCCACAGTCCGGTCATCATTTTTGATGCGTAACTGCGGCTCCTCCCTGCTGATATCGAGCTTTATCAATCTGCCATTATCTCTAAAAACTAGGGGGTGATCGACCATGGCTGGGATCGCCTGCTCCATATCGAAATGGTAGTTTTTGTCTCTAAATGTACCGCCGTCCCCACGGATAGCGGCACATATCTTTTTGTCCTGTTCTCCCAATCTCCTGAATACCTCCGGTTCTGACAACTTTTTTAGAGCCAGGACGTGTCCTTTACTCCACTCGCCATAACCGGATATTTTTTGTTCTTTAGGAATAATAGCCGTGATTTTATTATTTTCGGGGTCAATTTTTAGCAGCCATATTAATCGGTTCTTTGTGGCTGATACGGTGTTGGTTTGTTGATTGATAAGCGTGTTTAAGCCCCTGACTACCCTCTGCCAGGGCTCTTCGTGGTTTATTGCGTCAAATAACGGTTTGCTCTGCCATCTTTCCTGAAATTTTTGGGTGTTCTCTCTGTATCTGTTTTCTCCAGTATCGAGATACAGTAAGCTCGCAAACTCTTGGGCTAGCCAGTCGTAACCGCTTGCTACCGCCAACTCAAAATTTGCCGTCATGGCCTTTTGTAATTTTGCGTTCAATCTGCCTTCCAACCAATAACTTGCCAAGCCAGTAAATAAACAGGAAATACTGTTAAATTGGCCGGAGGTATAATCAACTATCCTTAGTTGTGGGCAGGTGAGTTGTTTTTGCCGGCAAATAAAAACATCGAAGAGCATCTTATATGCCTGTCTATATAATTTATTCCCCTGCAGTGGTTGACCATTCGTATAAATTTTTTGGGCGATTTCCACTCCGTAAGAGTCAGATTGCATTAAAGTTAGAAAATACAGCAGCCCTTCAAAACCGGTAAAATAGGCATCATCATCTTTATTTATTTGCCGCAGCGCCGATATATCCTCATTAAATGAGGTTAGGGCCGAAGCCATATCGCCTTGCATAAAATGCAGCCAACCGTTGAGTCCCAGACCGGTTAACTGTGATGTATTTGTCTGTATAGCTTGTTTAGCCTTGTTTAATTCACCCCGCAGCAGGAGAGAGGAAATAAATAAATAGGTAAAAGACTGGTGTCTTGCGATGGGGGCCTTCTGCCCGCCAATACCGTCTTCAAGGTAGTCCATGATATCATCTATGGGTTGCAACAGGCCCAAATGATCCTTTAGTATCTCGTGGATGGCCAGAAATTGGATGTGATCGGGAAAGGTTGCCAACCATTCGGCGGCGAACGGCCGGCCGCATATTTTAACGATCGGATGTGGCCCAGATTGCCGGGCGGACCGCCGGTAATAGGTTATAAGAGCATGATGAAAAGTTGTCATATCATGAGAATGAAGGGCAATTCTAAGGTCTCGCAAGTCTCGCTTTATCGCCGATTGATCGGACATATATGAAACTGGAATCGATGGCAGAATTGTTTTTACCGCCTGGGACATAGTGGTGAAGTTATTATCAATAACTGCTTGACGTGATATTATTTCAATAATATCCGCAGAACATTGACACTTGCCGGTAATTAATTTTTTATCTTGCAAAAGTTCCAGACATGGGTGAATTTCTCTGGCGTAATCCGCCCTGGCAATATCTGTCTGGATATCCGTGTCATAAAGGCATTTAAGCAAGGTCGATACCCCAATTGGCTCGGAGATGACTGAACATAGCTGCAGGACAGTCTTGGCGAAAACCGGCAGATTGTCGTAGCTTGCCGCTAAGGCGGGGTTGGAGAACTGATTGTTTGTCGGCATTTAGCGCCTTATGGCTGAGTTCTAAAAAACAAGAAATTACAAAAATAATTTGGAATGGATGACTTGCGCCTGCTGTTGAGGCATCTCTCCCATTCCTGCAGTTTTCCAGTTTATTGAGGCTGATAGTTGATGTTTGGGATTAACATGACCAAAAAAAATTGGAATCGCTTATTATAGCCAATAATTGTGATCACTGAAAGGGGATAATTGTAGTAATTGGGATAATTTGCCAATAAAACATGGGTAACACTGCAAATAATATTCTGATACCGCTGAGTGTACGCAAGATTTGTGGAAATCCGATAGGTTAATTGGACCCCGGCCTAAAACCTGTCAGGCTTAAGTCAAAACTCTAACCGGCTAACCACCTTTGGATGCTACGCCATAATATAACAAAATTTGCCGGCTGAATAACTATTCAGTTTTATCTCTCTCATCCTAGGTGCTACCCTGTCGTACCTAGGTTTTTTTTTAACCATTGATTTACGCTATTATATAAGGTAGAGAGCTTACGAAAATGCGAACTAGCTTCTCTGGCGCTAAAGGCAAATCAGTGCCAAAATTGCGGCCAATTTATATTTTTTAGAGAGAGGAGCGGGATAATATTAATGTTTGAGTCATTGAGAGGAGATTCTATGGCAATCAGCAGAAGGAATTTTTTAAAGTGCGCGGCCTTCACCGCCGGCGGCGCCGTTTTGGCTGACAACCCCTTTGTCAAAGCAACAGCTGCGGCGGCGATGAAAAAGGAGGTTAAACATGTACCATCCTATTGTGAGATGTGCTTTTGGCGGTGCGGTCTTATTGCCAGGGTTGAAGATGGCCGGGTTGTCAAGCTTGACGGCAACCCCCTGCATCCTCAGAGCCGCGGCCGATTGTGTGCCAAAGGCAATGCCGGTATGGGGCTTCTATATGATAAAGACCGTCTCAAGACCCCCCTTATCCGCACCGGGGAACGCGGAGACGGTAAATACCGTAAGGCCAGTTGGAATGAGGCCTATGCCTATATCGCCGAAAAGCTGAACGGCGTTAAGAAAAAATACGGCCCCGAATCGGTGGCTCTTTTCTCGCACGGCAGCGGCGGCCAGTATATGGGTAATTTTCTGGAGGCCTTTGGCTCTCCCAATCACAGCCACCCATCCTATGCCCAATGTGTGGGCGCCAGAGAGGTGGCTTTTACCCTGACCTACGGCCAAGGCCCCGCCTCAACCGCAGAGCGGGTCGATATGGCCAACAGCAGGGTTATCGCCCTGTTTGGTTCCCATCTGGGCGAAAATATGCATAACTCCCATAATCAGGATTTTGTTGACGGTCTTGGCAATGGCGCCAAACTGATTGTGGTTGATCCGCGCTACTCCACCGCCGCGGGTAAGGCCTCCATCTGGCTGCCAATTAAACCGGGTACCGATCTGGCTCTGATTTTGGGCTGGATTAATATTGTTATTCAGGAGAAATGGTACGATCGCGACTATTTGGAAAAATATGCCACCGGCTTTGAGCAGTTAAAGGAGGCGGTAAAGGAATACACCCCGGAATGGGCGGCCAGAGAGACGGATCTGCCTAAGGGGGATATCGTGGAGGCTATCAGGGAATTGGGGCGCTACAAACCCAATGTAGTTGTTCACCCTGGTCGTCATTATTCATGGTACGGCGATGATACTCAGCGCGGCCGGGGCCTGGCCATTCTTAATGCCCTGCTTGGCACCTGGGGCCGCAAGGGCGGCTTATGGCTGCCGCCTAAGGTCAATCTGGTCAAGATGAAGCAGACACTCAAATATCCTAAACCCCGGCGCGAATCTTTGGCATTTGGTGATTATCCCGAAGCCGCGGGCGGGATTACCACTGAGGTCAGACGGGCAACCATAGATGGCAGTCCCTATCCTATTAAGGCCTGGTTTGTTATCGGCACAAATCTGATGAAGACACTGCCGGCGCCGGAGAAGACAAAAGAGGCGGTAAAGAACCTGGATCTGTTGGTGAATATCGACCTTATGCCCACGGATATGGTGATGATGTCCGATGTGATTCTGCCCACCACAAGTTACCTGGAGCGGCATGATGCATTGGCCATAGTTACCCAGAAGAACGCCGGTATTGCTATCCGTCAGCCGGTGGTTAATCCCTGGAAAAACGTCAAACCTGCCTGGCTTATCGCCAAGGAGTTATGCGACAAGATGGGTCTGGGGAAATATGTGGCCTACAACACCCTGGAAGAGCAGATGCGCCAGCAGGCCAAGCTGTGGAAGATAGACTATAACGAGTTGGTCAAAACTGGATATATCCCTGTTGCGGATAGCTATCACCCCTATATTACAGAAAAGAATCAACCTGAATTTGCTACTGACTCCAAAAAAATTGAGTTGTACAGCAGCACCCTTGATAATGATAATATGGATCCGGTACCAAAATTTACCCGCCATAAGGAGCCGCCTGCCGGGACGTTCAGGCTTATTTATGGCCGCAGCCCCGTTCATACCTTTTCCCGAACCATGAATAACAAGTGGCTCTGGCAGTTGAAAAATGAGAATGAGGTTTGGTTAAGCGCTACCGTTGCCCGCCGTCTGGGGATTGATAATGGTGAAAAGGTCTTTCTCGTAAATGAAAAGGGCGTGAGGAGTAACGTGGTTAAGGCCAAGGTTACGGAGAGAATCCGGGAGGACTGTGTCTATGTCATTCATGGTTTTGGCTCTACGTCCAAAAGAATGACTATGACCTATGGCCGGGGCATAGACGATACGCAGATGATGTCTCACTATGCGACGGATCCCATTAGCGGCACTAACGGTCTGCGGGTAAATTTTGTCAAGATTGTCAAGGAGAGTTGATATGAAGCGTTATGCCATGGTTATAGATCAAAGCAGGTGTATCGGCTGTATGGCCTGTATATCTGCCTGTGTTCAGGAAAATAAGGTACCATTTGAAAATTTTCGTACCAGAGTACTAGAGATTACCAAGGGGAAATTCCCCAAATTAAGAACGGAATTAAGAGCGGAGCTTTGTAATCATTGTGATAACCCGCCTTGTGTTGACGCCTGCCCCACCGGCGCCTCTTACAAACGGGATGACGGGATTGTGCTGATCGACCGCAATAAATGTGTGGGATGCAAGGCCTGTATTGCCGCCTGTCCCTACGATGCTCGTTATATTAACGAGGAATATGGCTATGCCGATAAATGTACCTTCTGTGAGCATCGGTTGAAAAAGGGGCTAGAACCTGCCTGCGTGGCGACCTGTATTGGCAAGTCGCGGGTATTTGGCGATCTCAATGACAAGGGCAGCGAGGTAAGCCGTATGTTGGCCGAGAATGAGTCCCGTGTTATGGATAAAGCGGCCGGCACAAGACCAAGGGTACATTATATTAATCGTTATCCCACCAAAAGATAGAGGAGACTATATAAATGGAATTTACAATTACCGGGGCAAATGCCCTGACCTATCCGCACCTACAGATTTGGGGTTGGCAGATAGCTATATATTTATTTTTGGGCGGTCTGGCCGGCGGCTGTATGTCAATGTCGGCGGTGGCCAATCTGCGTCCCGGCAAGGAGGCGCCGCATAATAAACCGTGCTGTTGGCGTATACCGGTTATTACGCCGTTTATCCTGGCGCTCGGTATGGGCTTTCTGTTCCTGGATCTTAGTTGTAAGCGGCACATCTATCGCTTTTACATGACGCTGCGACCTTTATCCATCATGTCCTGGGGCTCCTGGATTCTTATACTGGTATTTCCGGCCATGATTGCCTTTGCTCTCAGCACCGTTCCGGATGCGGTGATGGATAGGATGCATGAGGGGGCCATAAAAAACCTGTGCGCGAAATTTCGGCCCCACATGAGGACATGGGCGGCGGTTAATTTTGTTCTCGGTCTGATTCTGTCCGTTTATACTGGGGTTCTATTGAGTATGTATATGGCCAGACCCCTGTGGAATTCATCAATTCTGCCCATATTATTTTTAACCTCCGGGATGTCAACCGGGGCGGCTTTAGTGATCGTTCTGGCCAAAAAAGACTCGGTCAAACTGTTTTTTACCAGGGTGGATATATGGCTGATTATTTTTGAGGCAGCGGTTCTTGCCCTGTTCTATTTCAGTCATTATATGTCCGCCGCTGCCTCGCGTGAGTCTGTTATGCCATTGTTCACCATGAGCAGCCGTTATTTCCCCTATTTTGTCACAATTCTGACTTTGAGTATTATTCTGCCGTTGTTTCTCGTCCTGAAATTTCTGGATGCTACCGGTAAACATTCCAGAGGGGTGGTGCTGACCTTCAGGCAGAAGTGCGAGATGAACGCTAGCGCTATTCTGGTTTTACTTGGCGGGGTGATCTTACGTTTTGAGCTGGTTTATGCCGGGCAGTTAGGCAAGTTGACAGGGCTTTCATAGTCTCGTAATCGGTCACAGGGCACACCTGCTGCGAACGATGGGCAAGGCTTGTGTAGCAACAGTACACGGCGCCCTGCGCCCATCGTTCACATCAGGCGCACCCTGCAACCGATTACAACCTGTCCCCTGAGTCCTGACCCCTGAACCCTGAATCCTGAAAATGGCGTAACTTTTCCCCGCAATTCTGGTAGAATCAGAAAATGAACGCGATTATATTTTCAGACCTGGACAGAACTATTATTCCCAACGGCCCGCAGCCGGAGTCCCCGGCTGCCCGGCCCCTGTTGCGGCGTCTTGCCAGTGAAAAGGGCGTTAAACTGGTCTATGTCAGCGGCCGGAGCCAGGGCCTGATTCAGGAGGCCATCGCCGAATATGAGCTGCCGCTTCCTGATTTTGCTGTTGGGGATGTGGGAAGCGCCATCTATCGTGTCGGCTCCGGGGGCTGGGAGAGGATGCGGGCCTGGCAGCGGGAGATTGCCGTATCTTGGCGGGGAATAACGGCGGTTGTGGCTGCGCTTGCCGGCCTGGACTTTTTGACCTTGCAGGAAGCTGCCCGCCAGAGCCGTTTTAAATTAAGTTATTATATGGCGGTAGATGGCGATCATCCGGCTTTATGCGGCGTGATTAAAAAAAGACTGTTAGACAGAAATATCCGGGTGGCGGTAATAAGTAGTATAGATGAAAGTGAAAATAAGGCGTTTCTGGACATTTTACCGGTCAATGCTACTAAGCTGCATGCCTTGCGTTTCTTGCTGAATTATCAGGGCATCCCAGCCAGTAG
>JAADIV010000202.1 GCA_013151175.1 Deltaproteobacteria bacterium
AAATGCTTACTGTTTCTGCCAATAAATCGAATCAGCACGATTAACAAAAGACGTAATCCCAGGCCCGGCCCTTTTCTCAAAGTTAAAGAATCTGCCTGCCTGGGCTGTTTAGCCAAAAACAAACCATAGGAGAAAAAATGTATAACCAGAGAGTAAGCCCGCCCCCGATATCAAGCATCACCCAGGCCAATTCGCAGGCCTCAACAATTTTTCTGGCCAAGGTCTTCAACTGGATGGCAATCGGCTTGGCTCTCACGGGAGTTGCTGCCTTTATCACTGTTAATTCGCCCACCCTGCTGCGGGCTATATTTGGCAATAAACTGGTATTTTACGGCCTGATGTTTGCTGAACTTGGAATGGTTTTTTATCTCTCAGCCAGAATCCAGAAGATGTCCGCTCAGGCTGCCACCGGCCTGTTCGTTGCCTATTCAATTCTGAACGGGGTCACGTTGTCTGCCATTTTATTGATCTATACCACGACTTCAGTGGCAGCGACCTTTTTTATCACCGCCGGTATGTTCGGAGCCATGTCCGTCTATGGTTTCGTCACCAAGAAGGATCTCACCAGTATGGGATCTTTTTTATTCATGGGCCTGATAGGTATGATCATCGCCTCGGTAATTAATATTTTCCTGGCCAGTTCCATGATGTCATGGGTCATTTCCGCCATCGGGGTAATCGTTTTCACCGGCCTGACCGCCTATGATGTCCAGAAAGTCACCCGCATAGGGGCCTCAGGAATCATGGAACAGGGCGAGGCGACTATCCGTAAAACGGCAATCATTGGAGCTCTGGCCTTATACCTTGATTTTATCAACCTCTTTATAAGTCTGTTGCAGTTCACCGGCAATCGCCGATAAACTGTAACTGTTCAGCTGCACTCAATCTGGAGAACGGCCTGGCATCAATTAATAACCGCCAACAAAACATTACCCTTAACTTATTGTTTCTACAGCTATTTTAAACAAAGTATCAGTAGCTGGTATTTTTTGATTTCGTTTTTTAGTTAAAAGGTTTATATTAGAAACTATAGATGATATTATCAGGGGAACATTCAAGTTTTAAAATAATTTAAGAGGTTATTATCATGAGTATGCCAAAGGTATTAATAATTGACGATGAGGCTACAGTACGAAATGCCATTAGCAAGGCCTTGAAGAATGAAGGCTACAAAATTATATTCGCTGAAGATGGGCAACAGGGTATAGAGCTACTGGAGGCGGAAAAGCCGATTCTGGTCTTCCTGGATTTAAAGATGCCGGTTATGGATGGAATAGCCTTTCTCGAAAAGGTTCGTCCCCAGCATGATGACCCTTACTCCATCGTCATTATAACCGCCCATGGTGAGGACAAGGATATTCAAAAATGTTACAAGCTTGGGGCCGCTAATTTTTTACGCAAGCCCTTGAGCATGACCGAAATATGCAGTCTTGCGAAAAGCTGTGTTGACAAAAAGATTATTGAAGCTGAATTAGCCCGGCACCGCGACAATCTTGAGGCCCTGGTCGCCAAAAAGACCGCTAAAATAAAAGAGCAGATGAAGGAGCTTAAGGACAAGAGCAAGACTCTGAATAGTGCCAACATGTCGCTAAGGATTCTCATCAAACAGTTGAGTGACGCTCAGAATGAAGAACGAACCGCCAATCTCCCGAACCTTAAGGAGCTGGTGCTGCCCAATAAGGAACAGCTAGAGGCCATTCTCTCCAGCCCTTCCGAACGTTCCTATATTGAAAACATAATGCTCAATCTCAACCGGGTAACCTCAACCTTCTCTAAAAAATTATCACAGATGAATTACGGTTTAAGCCCCAAAGAAATCCAAGTAGCCGACCTTATCCGCATCGGCCTGTCGAATAAAGAATCGGCCTTGCAGATGAATGTCACCAAGAGTACAGTGGAATTCCATCGTGATAATTTACGGAAAAAAATGGGTTTGAAACATAAGAAGAAAAACCTGCGGGCCTTCATCCTGGCCTTAGATGCGACTTTTCAGGAAAAGGCCAACGCTTAACTCTAAAACAGCGAGGCAAAATATGAAAAAGACTCTATTATTATCAGCTCTGGTTTTAGTTCTTTCCGCAGGCTGCGTCACCGACCGGGCTCAAACCGGGGCCATAGGCGGCGCGGCAGGCGGAGCGATTATCGGTCAGGCTATCGGTCATAATACCGGCGGCACCCTGATTGGCGCCGCAGTCGGCAGCCTTCTCGGATATATGGTCGGTAACGAGATGGACAAGGCCGATAAGGTCAGGCTCAATGAAGTTTATGAAACCAGTCCTTCAAACCAAACCACGGCCTGGCGCAATCCTGATTCAGGAAATCGTTATCAGGTTACTCCGGAGCCGGCCTATAAGGACAACAGCGGTCAATACTGCCGGGAAGCCCAGATCCTCACCACCATTGATGGTAAAGCGGAAAAAACCACAGCCACGGCCTGCCGTGAAAATGGCCGCTGGGTACTTCAATAGATGAACGCCCTCTTTCTCCGTGAGGCGATAAAATCTTTTCTAAAGGAGGATCTCAGCCAGGGGGATATAACCAGCGACGCAATCTTTCAAGCCGCCGACGTTGGCGAGGCCGTCTTTATTGCCAAATCCCCCTTGGTTTGCGCCGGAATTGAAGTAGCGGTTCAGGTATTCAAAACCCTGAACCCGGCCATAAATTGCCGCCCATTTGCTGCCGATGGCCGGCAAATGGGCGTTGGTGATAATCTATTAGAGGTCAGCGGCCCGGTACTTGATCTATTAAAGGCCGAGCGGGTGGCCTTAAATCTCTGTCAACGGTTATGCGGTATAGCAACCTTAACCTCATCTTATGTCAAAAAGGTTGCTGATTTACCGGTAAAAATTGTTGATACAAGAAAGACCACTCCCGGCCTGCGCCATCTTGAAAAATATGCCGTTCGAGTGGGCGGTGGTCACAATCATCGTTTCAGTCTTGGAGACGGTGTTCTCATCAAAGACAATCATATCGCGGCGGCAGGTTCCATTCGTCAGGCCGTAAAGAAAGTACGGGCCTTTGCCCCCCATACTCTAAGAATTGAGGTGGAGGCGGAGAATCTTCCCCAGGTAGAAGAGGCTGTTGACTGCGGGGTTGATATTATTCTGCTGGATAATATGTCAATTTCCATGCTGAAGGAAGCGGTAAATATTGTCAGGGGATCCGCTATATCAGAGGCCTCGGGCGGTATTAATCTTCTGAACCTCCGGGAGACAGCTGAAACCGGGGTGGATATCATTTCCATAGGTGCCCTAACCCACTCCGCCCCGGCCAGCG
>JAADIV010000220.1:0-3252 GCA_013151175.1 Deltaproteobacteria bacterium
CGTGGTGATCTGGCCCGGCTCATCGAAATGGCGGAGAAGAATGCCGCCCAGATCCTTGTTGAACGGGCCGGTAGAAAGGAGAACTGGCTGAATTTGGTCGCTCGTCTGCAAAGAGATCTGCACCTGTCGGCACCGCCTGCGAGAATAACCTGTATTGATATAGCAAATATCGGCGGTAGTCAGACCGTAGGCGCGGTGGTTAATTTTTGGCAGGGGGAGAAAGATACCGCTAACTATCGCCATTATAAACTTGAGCGTCCAGACGGCCGGCCCGATGATTACGCCTCCATGGCCGAAACCATGGAACGGCATTTACGCGGGGCGGCAGCCGGGGGTTATATGCCGGATTTATTGTTGGTGGATGGCGGCAAGGGGCAACTCAATGTGGCGCGGCAGATTTTAGCCGGTTTGGGGATGGACGGCTTAATGGAATTAGCTGGAATTGCGAAGGAAAAGGCGGGCGAAGGCGAAAAAATATATCGCCCAGGCCGGAAAAACCATTTACATCTGGCGGGGAACTCTGATGTATTGTTATTACTTATGCGGATACGGGACGAGGCGCACCGCTTTGGTATTGCCTTCCATCGAAAATGGCGTAATAAGGTGGCTCTGGCTTCCCCTTTGGACGCTGTTGCCGGGATTGGCCCGGCTAAAAAGAAGGCGTTGCTTCAGGCCATGGGCAGTTTACAAAGAGTAAAGGAAGCGGGTCTGGAAGAACTGGCGGCGGTGCCTGGCATCGGCCTGGAACTGGCCCACAAGATTAAGGGAAATTTGCGCCAAACTCAACCTGACAAAAATAGATGATGACTAGTAAAAAAATTATTGTAATCGGCGGCGGCCCGGCAGGTTTGATGGCCGCCGGGCAGGCGGCGCGGGCAGGCGCTGAGGTCACTGTGTTTGAAAAGATGAAGCAGCCCGGCCGTAAACTCTGTATCACCGGCAAGGGCCGCTGCAATATTACCAATATCGCCGAAAAAAGGGATTTATTTGCCCATTTCGGTAAGAGCGGCAAATTTCTGCATCAGGTTTTTAACCAATTCGCCAATACCGAGCTTATGGAGTTTTTCGCCGGGCGGCGGCTTGAACTCGTCAAAGAAAGAGGCGGCCGGGTATTTACGGCTAGCGGCAAGGCTCAGGACGTTTACCAGTGTCTCTTAAAGTGGCTGAGTGATGCCGGGGTCAAGATAAAGAAGTCCGCCCCGGTGACAGCTCTCTTAATTAAGGACAACCGCGTCAGAGGCGTTATCAGCCGGCACAATGAATTTCGCGGTGACGCGGTTATCCTGGCAGTTGGCGGCGCTTCATACCCGTTAACCGGGTCAACCGGTGACGGCTACCGCCTGGCCGAGGCTGCGGGGCATAAAATAATTGCCATCAGACCGGCGCTTGTTCCCCTGGAAACCCGTGGCAATATTGCGGCGAGACTCGCGGGCCTCAGTCTGCGAAACATCAAAATAGGCCTCTATATCGACAATAAGAAGAAGAAAGATGCCTTCGGCGAAATGGCTTTTGTCAAGTTCGGGATCGCCGGCCCGCTTATTCTCACTCTTAGCGGGGAAATTGTTGATTATTTGGCCGCAGGCAGAAGAGTTGATATTGCCATTGACCTGAAACCGGCGCTTGATACGAAAAAACTCGATGCCCGGTTGCGGCGCGATCTGGAAAAACGTCATAAAGAATGTGTTGACAGTCTGCTGCGGGGTTTATTACCCAGAGAGATGGTGCCGGTCTGCCTTGAAATGACCGGTATTCCGGCGGAACGCCTTGCCGGGGAGGTTACGGCCAAAGAGCGCCGCCGCCTGAAAATATGGCTTAAGGATTTCCGAATTCAGGTAACGGGACGCCGCCCCGTCTCTGAGGCAATTGTCACCGCCGGTGGTGTTGATACCAGAGAAATTGAGCCGCGTACCATGGAGTCAAGACTGATTAGAGGGCTGTTTTTTGCCGGAGAAATAATGGACATTCAGGCGGATACCGGCGGCTACAATCTCCAGGCTGCCTTCTCTACCGGTTGGTTGGCCGGTACCGCCAGTAGGGGCGGGTTTGAAACCCGCCCTAAGCACCAGTCACCTCCCGATGGGCAGGTTTGAAACCTGCCCCTACACCTGACTCCTGATTATAAGCCCCGATCAATAACCGCACGACCCGGTCGCGGACATTATTGGCCTGATTCAAGATCAGGACAAACGGATCTGGACTTTTGCCGGCGCCCAGATAACCGGCGTAGGCGTAAACTCCGGTGAGGGTGCCGGATTTCAGCCGTTGGCCGTAGTGCAGGGGCAGGAGGTCGGCCTGTGGCTCAAAATAGGTGAGCAGCTGCAGCATAGCCGCCGGGGTAATCCTGTTGTGCCGCGACAGTCCCGAACCCTCCATGACCTCGCAGGCGCCTTTGGGCAGTTTGACGGTTAGAGCCATAAATTCCCGCATGGCCCGTCTGGCCTTCTCCCAGGTGGCAGGCCAGCCGAAACGCCGGGCGCCGCAGGCTAGAAATATCTGATTGGCAATAAAATTATTTGAGTAAAGGAAGAGCGCCTTTAAGACCGCCTTTAAATTCCGGCTGTTGCGGTGGATGTAAATGGCGGTCAGACCGCCCGGCACCTTGCCCCGCCGGATGGGGCAGACCGCCGCGCCGCCGGTAAGGCCGCCCAGGGCCGCGAGTAACTGGCCGCTATAATCATTGATATTTTTTATCTTGTGCAGGGCAATGCGGTGGCGGCCTATACTCAGCTTTTGGCCCAGGCCGGCCATGATCGGCAGATTCGGGGTTTGCCTCTCCGCCGATCTTACCTTATCGGTAACCTGGAGGTTAATAGTATTAAAATTTACGGCCAGGGCGCTGAGATCGGCATCATAGGGGTTCAGGGTCATGGTGCTGCCGTCCGGCCGCCCGGTAAGCCGGAAGGAGCTGTTATCTATAATAATGGCGCTTACCGGCATCGTAAGTTTTTTCTTGAGGCGCTTCACAAGCCGCGCTATCTCTTCCGAGGTGAGAAACGGGTCGCCCCGGCCCCGGATAAAGAGGCGGCCCTGCCGGCCCTGGTAAAAAAAGGTTGGAAAGTGATAATCAAGCCCCAGGGTGTGAATGGCCAGGGCGGCGGTGGCAATCTTCCAGGTTGAAGCGGGAATAAAGGCCGATGCGGGCCTGTACTGCCCCAATATCACGTGGTCTTTGCTAACGATGAACCCACCGTTATTAATCAGCGCCTCAGCCCGCCCGAATGCCGATGCCTGTCCGGCGGCGGCAGATCCCGC
>JAADIV010000220.1:3277-5975 GCA_013151175.1 Deltaproteobacteria bacterium
CAGTGTAACAGCGTATTTGCTAATCATGTTGTCCTCATTTTTCAGGTGTAGGGGCAGGTTTTAAACCTGCCCTTCGTATGGCGCCCGGCAACCATGGCGGGTTTGAAACCCGCCCCTACTGGCGGACTAGGTTTTATTTTTCAGGTGTAGGGGCAGTAACCATGGTATTCCGTCCCCTGTCTCTTGAACCCTGCCAATTATTGACAATTCCTGTATAATAAGAGATAACAGTCAAATAATAAAGGGTCGTATTTCAACCCAACCAATGGAAGGAAAATATGAGTAGACAATTTGCGAAAATTATGAGCCAAATGGTAGTTGCCCGCGTCAGTTCCTCTTCATATTCCCTTTGGCAGCCCCCGGTTGATCTTTATGAATCGGATTCGGAACTTATCGCTTTTATGGAGACGGCCGGCATCGATGCCGCCCGGATCAGGGTTGTGGTGGAGCCGGAGATGCTGATTATCAGGGGTGAGAGGAAATGCCCGGCCACTGATATTTTAACGGTTCATCAACTGGAAATTGAGTATGGCTGTTTCGCCAGACAGATGCCTCTGCCCAAAGCCGTTGATCCCAAAAAGGTAACTTCGGCATATCACCAGGGCTTTCTTGTCGTCCATATGCCGCTGCGGAGGATTCAGAATACGGTGGAGGTCTTTGTTAAATGAGTCAGCGCAAAAATCAACAGGACAAAGATATGTCAAGTGAAAATATAGAGATAAATAAGCCGGACGGCGAGACCATTGAGACGCTCAATCTCCCGGAAATATTACCTGTTTTACCCCTGCACGGCTTTGTCTTTTTCCCTGGTATGGGCTTTCCGCTCCAGATCACTAGCAAGGAGTCGAAGGCGCTCATCGATCTGGCCCTGATTAATGATCGTTTGTTGGCCATGGTCGCTCATAGGCCGGTAAAAAAAGGCCTGGCGGCGGCAGATAAGATTACCGGCCATCTCCTTCAAATCGGCACCGTGGGCTATATCCACAAGATGAGCAAGGCTGCCAACGGCGGTTATAATGTCTTGGTCAGCGCCATAAAAAAGATACGGGTGTTGGAATATCTCCAGATCACCCCCTATCACAAAGGCCGGATCGTGGTGGTGGATATGGCGGTGGATATGGGGTTGGAAATTGAGGCCCTGCTTCTTAATCTCCGCACCCAGTTCAAACGAATGGCCGCCCTGCCGCAATTGCCCGAGGAGTTAACGCTCACCATTATGGCCCTGGAAAATCCATTCCATGCGGCCTATCTGGCCGGATCGCAGCTCGGCCTTCGTCTGGAGGAAGAACAGAAAATTCTGGAAATAGCCCCAATCCGCGATCTGTTGAAACACGTTACCATGGCGATCAACAAGAAGCTGGAAACCTTGGACGCAAGCGCCGAGATTCAAAAGAGCATGAAGGCCGATATTGATAAAAAACAACGGGAATTTTTCCTCCGCCAACAGCTCAAGGCCATTCACAAGGAGTTGGGAGATGACGATGATAATGTCGACCTTGCCGATCTGCGCAAGAAGATAAAAAAGGCCGTCCTGGGCCGTGAGGTAAAGAAGACGGTTACCAGGGAGATGGAACGCCTGCGCCGCATTCCTTCATCTTCGCCGGAATACACGGTATCCCGCACCTATATTGAGTGGATTCTGGATCTGCCCTGGCAGGTGGCGACAACGGACAGCCTTGACCTTGGTAAGGCCCAACGGGTGCTGGATCACGATCATTACGGCCTGGACAAGATCAAAAAACGGATTATCGAATTTCTGGCGGTTCGTAAACTGAAGGAGGATTTGCACGCCCCTATTCTTTGCTTTGTCGGGCCGCCGGGGGTTGGCAAGACCTCACTGGGGCAGTCCATTGCCCGTGCCATGCGCAAAAATTTTATCCGTATTTCTTTGGGCGGCGTGCGGGATGAGGCGGAAATCAGAGGCCACAGACGGACATATATCGGTGCCATGCCGGGCCGGATCATTCAGAGCCTGAAAAAGGCCGGAGCCAATAACCCGCTCTTTATGTTGGATGAAATTGACAAACTGGGGGCGGATTTCCGGGGCGATCCATCTTCGGCGCTGTTGGAAGTCCTTGATCCTGAGCAGAATTTTTCCTTTGCCGATCATTACCTGGAGATACCGTTTGACCTCTCCAGGGTGATGTTTATTACCACAGCCAATTATCTTGATAATATTCCCGGGCCTCTGCGTGACCGCATGGAGATTATTGAACTGACCAGTTATACGGAAGATGAAAAGGTGATGATCGCCAAACGGCACCTGATTAAGAAGCAGCTCAAGGCCCATGCCCTGAGCGGGGCTGACGTGGTTTTCCGGGAAAAGGCCATTCGCAGGATTATCCGCTCCTACACCAGAGAAGCCGGGGTGCGTAATCTGGAAAGACGCCTGGGGGCGGTTTGTCGGGGTGTGGCCCGCGCCATAGTCGGCGGTGCCAATGGCCGTAAGGTTATTACCCGGCAGGCGGTGGAACGGTTTCTGGGGCCAAACGAATATTTCCCGGAAAGCACCGCGAGGCATTGGGGGCCGGGTCTGGCTACTGGCCTGGCCTGGACACCGGTGGGCGGGGTATTGTTATTTATTGAGGCGGCCGGGATGCGGGGTAAGGGGATGTTGACCCTGACTGGTAAATTGGGTGATGTGATGAAGGAGTCTGCCACCGCCGCCCTCACCTATATCCGTTCCCACGCCAAAGAG
>JAADIV010000227.1 GCA_013151175.1 Deltaproteobacteria bacterium
AGGGGACATATTTTCTGGCGCGAAGTTGGATAAATAACATCGCCGTCAACAGGGCGCTCATTATAAAAGAGGTGCCGGTCAGGCCGAGATGTAAATTGATTGAAAGAAAATCGGCCGCAGTCTCGCCGACGGTCGTCGCCATGATTTTGATGATCCAGAAGTAGAGTGTAACTTCAGGAACTTTGTTCAGCATCTGTATTGTTTGTTTACGCGTAAGTGCCTTCATCTGATTCCTCTCTTGGGGTTTTATTAAGCCGCAGCCTGTAGCTCTGAAAAAATATACATTGCGGCTCCCGCTAGCTATTAACTTATTACGGCTAAATATACCCATGGTAGATTACAGGAAGATGAATGGCTGAAAAATAATTTTGTAATAGAGATTCACCTCTGAGGAACGGCTCAGGACTTTGGTTATTTTGAGGTGCTGTGGTTGGGATTTTAGACCACAAATCAGGGGACTGCGTGACGGGGTTCCGTTTAAGAACTGGCCTTTGCCTACCTATCTTCGCCAGATACAACACAGGTTACTGGCGAAGATAGGAGGGGTGTCATGGGTGATTGAATTTGCAACGCGGCAGGCGTGTCAAATAACGGGCAATATGCGTTAGCTGAGCCTTACCAGGACACTGGGCCCCTTTCAGGCGGCACGATAGGTTACGCTAGTATTTTCCGTCTCACCCACGCTGACGCTGTAGAGGGCATAGTGGTCATTTTGGAGAACCGGCTTGAGTTCCGCAAAAATATAGACGGCGATATTTTCAGACGATGGATTTTTTGTGAGAAAGGCCGGATGCTCATTGAGGTCGCGGTGATCCAGGTCGTCCATGATCCCGGCCACGGCCTTCTTTACCGTGCGAAAATCAACCCCCATTCCCAGATGGTCAAGCTCCGTTGCCCGCACCGTCACCTTGACGCTCCAGTTGTGGCCGTGGGGATGTTCGCAGTTGCCGGGGTATTCACGCAGATGATGACCGGCGGAAAAGCTAGTCTTGATAAATATGTCAAACATGGTTTGCTCTCCGATTTATTTGTTGCAATTATTAACGCTTCCTATAGTATGGCGGGCAAGATTTTCGCCCCCATATTAATTTAATCTCCGGATTTTTACCATGGAAAGTTCAGAGAGATGTAACTTTCAGCTGCAAGGTTAGGAGTACAGCAATGGCCCGTATCGCACCGTTTCGAGGACTTCGTTACAATCAGGATAAAATTGCCGCCCTGGAGGATGTGGTTTCGCCCCCATACGATGTTATCAGCCCCAATGCCCAGCAGGCCCTGCTGCACAAAAATCCCTATAATATGATCCACCTTGATTTGACTAAGAGCCTGGCCTCCGAGTCATTGACCGATGAGCGTTATGAAGAGGTAAAACAGACCTTTACCGGCTGGCAGCGGCAGGGGGCGCTTATTCGTGATGCCAAACCCGCCCTGTATCTTTATTACACAGATTACAGCCTGCCGTCCGGCAGGAAGTTTACCCGTAAGGGCTTGATTGCCTTGACCGGCCTGGCCGAGTTCTCAGAGGGGGTGGTGAAACCCCACGAAAAGACCTTCGGCAGTGTTACCCGTGACCGTCTGCGTCTGCTAGATACCTGCCAGGCCCAGTTCAGCCCCATATTTTCTCTGTATTCCGACCCGGAAGGGTTGATTATCAAGGGACTGGAAGCGGCCAGAGAGGGCGAACCTCTGGCTGAGGTTAATGACCACGATGGCTGCTGCCATCGAATATGGGAGGTACGTAATAGTGCGGCCATTGCCGATGCTCGTGCTATGTTTGCTGATAAGGCCCTTTATATTGCCGATGGCCACCATCGTTATACCACCGCCTTGCAGTTGCGCGCGCTCATGCGGCAGCGGCAGGGATCGGTGGCCGTGGACAGCCCCTATGATTACACCATGATGTACCTCTGCGGTATGGAGGAGGAAGGACTTTCCGTCCTGCCTACGCATCGTTTGGTGCAGATTCCGTATATTACCACCGTTGATGAGATAGTCGCCAAAATGCAGGCCTATTTTGAGGTTACAGAGCTTGGCGGTGGCTCGCGGGAAATGCTGTTGGAACAGGTACTGGCCCGGATGGACGAAAATAAATCAGAGACCATGTTGGGCTTTTATCACCCGGCCGCGGATCGTTGTTTCCTGCTGACGCTGAAACCCGGAGTGATGGCTGAAACCTGTTCCGGTAAACATCCGGCGGCCTTGCGGGATCTGGATGTGGTTGTCCTGTCGGAGCTGCTATTGGAATGCGTTCTGGGCTTGACCCACGAGATATGTGAAAGGGACAATCTGATTGCCTATTATCCTGATCCCGATGAGGCCCTTGACGCGGCGGTTAAGGGTGTCGAGGACGCCGAAAATGATTCCCCTGTTCTTTTCCTGATGAATCCTACCCTGGTTTCGCAGGTGCGGCGGATAGCGGATGAAGGGTTGGTGATGCCGCATAAATCCACCTATTTTTACCCCAAACTTTTGACTGGTCTCCTGATTAATCAGATTCACGCCGATGAGAAGGTGGCGGGGTGAATGAAGCCGCCAACTCTGCCGGACTTTACCCCTGACACCTTATTCAACGGCCGTCTCCATTGTTTGCAGCCTCGGCGGGGCTATCGTTTTTCTCTTGACTCTGTCCTCTTGGCCCATTTTGTTGAGACCAGTCCCACGGATAGTATCCTCGATCTGGGGGCTGGCTGTGGTGTCGTTTCCCTGATCCTGGCTTACCGTTGGCCGACAATTCGCTTGACGGCCCTGGAGCTGCAGGAACAATTGGCTCTCGCCCTGCATCTCAATATTGAGATGAACCATTTAAGCGGCCGTCTGCGGCTTGTTAAGGGCGATTTGCGGCAGATTAAAGATATCTTCTCCGCCGGTTCATTTACGCAGGTTATATGTAATCCGCCATATTACAAATGCGGCTCAGGACGTTGCAATCCCAACAGTGAACAGGCCGTTGCCCGCCATGAGATAATGGCGGATCTGGAGGAGATTATCGGGGCCGCGGCCTTTGCTGTCAGGAACCGGGGCCGGGCGCTGTTTGTCTATCCCGCTGAACGGGCTGCTACTTTATTGACGAAGCTCCGCCGCCATCATCTGGAGCCTAAACGTCTGCAAATTATTTATGGCCATCCCGGCGGGCCTGGGAAGTTGATCCTGGTGGACAGCAGACGGGGCGGTGGCGAAGAACTGCAGATCATGCGCCCTTTTTATATATATAATGAGCCGGGCAGCCGTCAGTACAGCCCGGAA
>JAADIV010000029.1 GCA_013151175.1 Deltaproteobacteria bacterium
AGAGCGTTTCATAGGCCATACGATATATTAATTTAATAACCATGCTACAAGGGCATTATGAATGTTGCGTAATTTTTTAAAAAGACCCAAAAGTTTTCCTGTTTCTTTTGAAACTCTTAAAGAGGAAATAGACATAAAAAGGGGTGAGACAATTTTAAGTGCTGGGCTTGATAATGGCCTAGTACTGCCGCATGGCTGCCGTGTTGGTAGTTGTGGAAATTGTCGATGTCGTTTAGTTGAAGGTAAAGTCAAGGCCCTCACGGACCCTTCATATATTTTGAGCGCAGAAGAGCTAAAAAGCGGGTATATTCTTACTTGTCAATCCCAGCCACGATCAGCCCTCAGGATAGTTTATGACGATTATGATCCTGATGCGGCCATTATTTCATCTTCGCTTGTCCGGGGTGAGGTCATATGCTCACGGAATCTGACCCATGATATTCTTGAAATCAAGCTCAAGATTGATGAAAACATTCGATATTATGCGGGTCAGTATGCAGAGGTATATTTCCCTTCTATTGATGTGAAGCGTAGCTATTCATTTGCCGAAGCCCCGAAGCCCGGTGGCAAGAATGAACTCTGTTTTCATATCAGGCATGTGCCGGGGGGCAAAATGACTGATTGGTTGCATGGCAAGGATCGTACGGGTGAAAAAGTCCGGGTGACAGCACCTTTTGGTACTTTCTGGCTGCGCTCAACGGACCGCCCCATTCTCTGTGTTGCCGGAGGGAGCGGAATGGCTCCTATCAAGGCACTTTTGGAATATGCATTAGCGCGCGGATGTGTGAGACCGGTTACTTATTTTTATGGCGCTCGCACGCAAGCGGACCTTTATTGTTTGGAGGAAATGAAGGAACTTCAAAGCAGATGGAAAGCTTCGTTTAAATTCATTCCAGTCCTATCTGATGAGCCATCTATGAACAATTGGGGCGGGGAGACGGGGCTTGTAACCGATGCGGTTTCAGCCTTTGATATAAGACTTGATGACCATGAAGCCTATCTGTGTGGACCACCGGGTATGATTGATGCAACAATTAAATTACTTGGTCAGGCTGGCTTGGGGCCTGAGAATATTTATTACGACAAATTTCTGGATGCGCGTGATGCGCCGCCTACGGGTAATGCCGAGATGCCGGAAACAAACAAATGACACATGAAGGATGGGGTGTTTTTTTATTTAGGGAGAATTGACAATGAGAAGATATTTACGGATTAGAAATGCAGGGCTTGCCATATTTTCGGTAATGGCTCTATTGTTCACATTAGATCACGGCGTGGTTCTGGCCAAGGATAAAACAACATCGCCGTCAATCCGCGCTGACCGGTATGTTTCTGCAGATAAGGAACCTGAAAACTGGCTTTTGAATGGGCGGACCTATACTGACCAGAGATACAGTCCCCTAAAACAGATCAATTTGGGAAATGTTTCAGACCTCAGTCTTGCGTGGTATGCTGATACTGATACGACACGGGGGCTAGAGGCAACGCCGCTTGTGGTCGACGGTATCATGTATACGTCTGGTTCATGGAGCATTGTTTATGCACTTGATGCCAGAACTGGCAAAATTCTGTGGGAATATGACCCCGAGGTTCCAAAGGCATGGGGCCGTAACGCTTGTTGTGATGTGGTGAACAGAGGTGTCGCCTATTGGAAGGGTAAAGTATATGTTGGAACCATTGATGGCAGACTAGTCGCGTTGAATGCTTCTACGGGGGCAGTTCTGTGGGATGTTAATACTATTGACCGTACCAAGCCATATACGATCACCGGGGCTCCGCGCGTGGCAAATGGCCGGGTTTTCATCGGTAACGGCGGTGCAGAGCTGGGCGTCAGGGGCTATTTTTCGGCTTATGATGCCAATAGCGGTAAAATGTTATGGCGTTTTTATACAGTACCAGGCAATCCCAAGGACGGCTTTGAAAATGAAACCGTGGCCATGGCGGCTAAAACATGGACTGGGGAATGGTGGAAAATGGGCGGCGGCGGCACCGTCTGGAATTCCATGACCTATGACCCAGAACTTAATCTTTTATATGTTGGGGTTGGCAACGGGTCACCCTGGAGCCGGGATATACGTAGTCCAGAAGGTGGTGACAATCTTTTCCTGTCCTCTATTATTGCCGTGCGCCCGGATACCGGGAAGCTTGTTTGGTATTATCAGACAACTCCGGGTGAAACATGGGATTATACCGCGACCCAGCATATTATGTTGGCTGATATGGAGATTAAGGGAAAGATGCGTAAGGTGCTGATGCAGGCTCCGAAGAATGGTTTTTTCTATGTCCTTGATCGTGAGACTGGCGAACTTCTCTCTGCTGAGAAATATGTCAAGGTTAACTGGGCAAGCCATATTGATATGAAAACAGGTCGTCCAGTTGAAAATCCTGAAGCAACCTGGAAGGACAAAACGGCTATAGTTTCCCAGTCATCTCTTGGGGGACATAACTGGCAGCCAATGGCTTACAGCCCAAAGACCGGGTTAGTATATCTGCCAACCCGTGATGTGGCGGGCATTTATGCCAAAGAGCCAAATTTCAAGTATCGCCCCGGCGGATGGAATACCGGCGCGGACCTTCTGCTTTTCAGTGATGTTCCACCGGAAGCCGTAACCGGGTATCTCCTCGCTTGGGATCCTGTTCAACAGAAGGCAGCTTGGAAAATAAAACAATCATTGGGGGCCTGGAATGGGGGCATTTTATCTACGGCGGGTGATATGATATTTCAGGGCACCAATGACGGTCATTTAAAGGCCTATCGTTCGGATAACGGCGAGATGGTTTGGCAAACAAAAACGGGTACGGGTATTATTGCGGCCCCGATGACATATATGATTGATGGCGTTCAGTATGTCTCCATCATGGCTGGATGGGGCGGCGTGTATGGTGTTGCATTTGGCCGTGCTGCAAAAGCCGTGAACGGGACTGGCCCCGGACGCATTCTTACTTATCGGCTGGGCGGTAAGGCACATCTTCCGCCAAAGGATGTGACCAGTGCTAAAGGCCTACCTGCACTTATTAAGCCATTACCAGTATCGGCTGAGGTTGTTCAACGCGGTCAGGCCCTTTATCAGCGCAACTGTTCCATGTGTCATGGTTTTGGAATGGTAGGCGCAGGCGTTTTGCCGGACCTTCGGTACTCGTCACCGGAAGTGCATGAGATGTGGAATGATATTGTTATTGGCGGCGCGCTAGCCGGAAATGGTATGGCAAGTTTCGCAG
>JAADIV010000006.1:0-3696 GCA_013151175.1 Deltaproteobacteria bacterium
GTACGGCGGGTGAGATTCATCACCTTGATGGTTGTGATTTAACCGGCGCCGGTTTGCAACTGCGGCTGTCGCCGCATCAGGTGGGCCTGTTGGAAATTATTGATATCTGCCGTCTGCGGGGCAAAGTGCCGGCAGAGATTAAGGTGATTGGCATTATTCCTGATAAGGTGGAATTGGGGTTGGAACTTTCCCCGGTTCTGCGGGATAAGATCAGGCCTGTCAGTCAATTGGTAATCCGGCAAATAGAGGAGTGGCTTAATCCCCGGGCGGGGATAAATGCCTCAACGGCATCACGCCGGCTATGAGAGATACTGGATTTGTGGTTGTTTTTCATGACCTAATTCTCCTTGTGAGGCGCTACTAATGCACGAGTTGTCCCTGGCCCAGAGCCTGCTGCGCCAACTGCACGATCTGGCGGCTCAAAATGGGGCCAAGCGGGTTAGTAAGGTAACGGTGGAAATCGGGCCGTTGGCGGGTATCGTGCGGGATTCATTTGAATTTGGGTTTACCACCCTGGCCGCTGAATCTCCCGTAACCCATGGCGCGGCTCTGGTAATCAAGACATCGGCGCCGGAATACCAGTGCCTTGACTGCAATCATATGATGCCGGCCAGTCTGCATCGACCGCTGAACTGCCCTGCCTGTCAATCTGAAATGGTAATACCAAATGGCGGCAGTGATATTGTCCTCCTGCAGGTGGAGATGGAAACAGCAGACGGCAGTTGACAGAGGGTGGAAAGCGGTAATAATACAGAGCCACATTCGCATACGATCGTTGTCGTACCGCTGTTTGCGGTGGATTTTTTGATACCCATAAAGGAGTAAAGCTATGTGCGATACCTGTGGCTGCCACAGCCCGTCCGACCCTCTGATTGTTGAAGTAAATCAAAGCCTGTTGGCGGCGAACGATGAGGCGGCCCATGCCAATCATCATCGTATTGAAGCCATGGGGGCCGTGGGGCTTAACCTTATTTCCAGTCCTGGTTCCGGCAAGACCACCCTGCTTGAAAAGACCATTGAAATGTTGGGCCGTGACCTGCGTATCGGTGTAATTGAAGGGGATATTGAGACCGAACTGGATGCCGAGCGGATCAGGGCCAAGGGGGTGCCGGTGGTGCAATTGACCACCGGCGGGGCCTGTCATCTGGATGCTCCCTTGGTTGGCAAGGGACTTGACGCCCTGGAGGGGCAGCTAGACGGCGCGGGCCTTGATCTGGTCGTCATTGAAAATGTCGGCAATCTGGTTTGTCCAGCGACCTTCGCCCTGGGTGAACATCAGCGGGTGGTGCTGCTTTCCGTGCCGGAAGGCCAGGATAAACCGGCAAAATACCCCGGTGTTTTTCGAACCTCGCAAATATTTTTGCTTACGAAAACAGACCTTTTACCCTATTTTGATTTCGATATCGCCGCCGCTAGCGCCGAGGCCCGGCGCATCAACCCTGCCCTGCAGATTATGGCGCTGTCGGCCACATCGGGAGAGGGTATGGAGGCCTGGTTCGATTTTTTAAGGCAAATTACAAAATAATCGCTATAACGGCCCGGCGGATATGACTGGAATTTTTGTAATAATACAATTTCTTTGCATTGGCCTGTTGCTTTGGCCTTTCAGCCCGATACAGCATATTGGCGGCAGTCTGTTTGTCCTGCTAGGTCTGATGATTGGCTATGCCGCTGTCCGGGCCCAACCGCGCGGTAATTTTAATATCCGTCCCGATTTAAAAGAGAACGCCGTCCTTGTTACCGGAGGTATATACCGGTATATACGCCATCCCATGTACAGCGGTGTTCTTACCGCGACCCTTGGTTTTGTTGTTCTTTACGCCAGTCGTGGCAAAATATTTTTGTATGTTATTCTTCTCATAAACATGATCCTCAAGCTGCTTCACGAGGAAAAATTGTGGCACCGGCGGGATAATGCCTACCTGCTATATTCCCGCCGTACGAAACGCTTGATTCCCTTTATCTTCTAGTAAACCCGGTAGTTTTACCGGCAGTGAAGGCCTGAAATATTTCCCCCGATACCTCCTTGGTGATACGCTTTTTCCCTCTTATTTTTTTTGTTGCAATACTTTTCCGATAGTGGTAGAGGTTAGTGCCACTCCGTGGTGGTTGGGTGGGTTTGGTAACCGTGCTGTTCCTGTTTTATACCTTGGGGGATAAGCGTTAATGGTAGTTACAGACACTAAAAAGAGAGGAGAAAAGAGAATGAGAGAGAGGATGAAAGTGAGGATGAAGCTGAAGATGGCAATCATTGCTTTTGGGGTGGTTTGCCTGTTTAGCTCGACCGGGCAGGCGGCAACCCAGAAGGCGGTTGCGGGCAGTGCCTGTGACAATTCGAGCAGCGCCTGTATTAATTGTCATACTGATTATCAGGCAATGGACAGCTATGGTGATAAGGCGGCGGCTGGAGCCGCAGCCATAGCGGGTTGAGGCGTTACTGCCCCTCAGGTGAGGGGCCGGGATACATATGGCGTTTCCAAGGCATATTTAACTTCAACGCACGGCAAAGTTGGCTGCGTCAACTGCCACAAAGGGCATAATGTCAAGGACAAGGACAAGGCCCATAAGGATATGGTTAAAGATCCGTCCGAAAAAAACGGCGGCGGGGTCTGTCAGCGATGTCATAGCAATATTACCTCCACCTACAAGAATGCCATGCATTACAGGTTGAACGGTATCAGCAGTATCGTTGGCACCATAATCAAACCTCTTAAGATGGGGGATACCCTGCTGCCGGCGGCCTGGAAACTGGACTGCGCCAACTGCCATGCCTCTTGCGGCTCATGTCACGTTGCCTGGCCTGCGGTTGCCAAGGGCGGTCTGTTGGATCACCATAATTTCCTGAAGACCCCGCCCATGGAGAAGACCTGCTATCCATGTCATGGTTCCCGCTACGCCGGTGAATACATGGGTAAATTGGGTGCCACGGCTGATGTCCATTATGAAAAGGGCCAGATGGTCTGCACCGACTGCCATAAGGGCGGTGAATTCCACAAGACCCAACCCAAGGGCGTCAACCGTCATTACGCGGTAAAGACTGTCCGTTGTGAGCAATGTCATCCCGATGCCGCCAAGTCCGGTAGCTCAAAAATTGCCATGCATAACGCCCATCCGAAAGGCACCCTTGCCTGCGCGGTATGCCACGCCAATAAGTACTTCAACTGTACGAATTGTCATGTTTCTCTGGACATCAAGCAACCCGGCAAGATCAGCGTTATTTTCCCCACCGATCCGCTGTTCGCCTTCAAGATCGGGAAAAATATTGACCGGAGTCCGGCCAATCCCTATAAGTATAACCTGGTTCGGCACACCCCGTTCCTGAAGAAGAGCCTTGCTTCGTTCCGTTATTTCCAAAAGGTACTCACCGGTCATGCAGGGCCGAAGGTTCTTATTCCTAATTATGATGCTCTGCCGACCTGGAATTCTGCATCAGTGCACAGCATACAGCTCCGCACCCCGCAAACCCGTTCGTGCAATGCCTGCCACGGTCATAAGGAACTATTTTTGACCAAGGCTGATTTGACCTCCAAAGATCCGGCGGCAAATCTAAAAATCATTGTGAACAAAATACCCCCCAAAATTAAAAGATAAGGGCGTATTAGGGATAGAGGCAATAACGTTCAGGTTAAAAGGAAAATAAGGAGCACTTCCATGAAGAGTAAATTAATACAATCCATCGCAGTTATCGTGTTGTTG
>JAADIV010000006.1:3744-20836 GCA_013151175.1 Deltaproteobacteria bacterium
CCAGCACCGCCCCATTGGTAAGCAGCCAATGGATGGCCAAAAACCTGGGGGCGGCTAATATTGTGGTTATTGATACCAGAACTGTCACCAATTACGGTGTTGGTCATCTGCCGGGCGCGGTCAGTATGCCGTATAAGGAGTGGGCGCCATTCAACCAGAAAAGGGACTGTAATTTAATGCCCACCCCGGCGGCTTTTACCAAAAAGATGCGGGCGCTTGGGGTGAATTCAGGCACCCATGTAATTATTTATGATCAGGGTAATACCACTGGTGATTCGACCAGGGGGACATCCACCGTGGGAATTTTGGAGACAATGGGTCACGATAATGTTTCTTATCTTGACGGCGGTTTCACCAAATGGACCTTCGAAGGTCGGATTATAGACAATAAAAAGCCGGTGGTGAAAGCCGGTAATTTCTCTGCCCGTCTGGACTCTTCCCGGGTGGCAAGTCTGCAAGATGTAGAAGCTAATATCAAGAGCCACGCGGCGGTTTTTGTTGATGCCCGCAACAGTAATCAGTTCTTTGGCAACACAAAACGAGCTGATGTCGATCGTTTCGGGCATATCCCCGGCGCCCTTAATCTGCCGGCGCCCTTTTTGAATGATTCCGGGGTGAACCGTGCTCCTGCCGTCATTATGAGCAAAAAGGCTCTCGAGACCATGGTAAAAGGGGTGGGACTGCCGCAGAATAAGAATAAAAAACTAATCGTCTATTGCAATACCGGTCAATTTGCCGGGATGGATTATTTTGTCCTGCATGGTCTTCTGGGCTATAAAAATGTGGCCATTTACGATGGCTCCATGTTGGAATATGCCTCCCATGACAAATTGCCGCTAGTCAGATTCGCGTGGGGCCGGGTGAGCCGCTAGGGATTAGTTAATTAACTTAAATAATAATGGAGAATGAATTATGGATATATATAAACGACTTAAGCTAGCCTGCCTGGGGGCGGTGTTATTGACGTTCTTTATAACGGCAGAGGCCGTGGCCGGCGGCGGTTCTTTGGTTAGCGCGCCCTGGCTGGCCCAAAACATGCACAAGGCAAATGTGGTGGTTTTGGACGTGAGCGACTTCACGCATTACGAGGTCAGCCACATTCCGGGGGCGGTTAAGGCCTTTGGCCCCTGGATGACCATGAATGATAACTTCGTTGGCTTTATGATGCCCAAGATTCCGGCGCTTGTCCGGATGATCAAAAGCTACGGGGTTAACAATAATTCCACGGTTATAATCTATGGCGCGGGCGTTAGCGCTGATGATACGGCCAGAAGCGCCAGGGCGCTGTGGACATTTGAGGCCCTCGGCCATAATAATGTCGCTATCCTGAACGGCGGTTTTGCCGGTTGGGTTCAGCAGGGCGGTGCCGTCTCAAACAGGCCGGTTACCCCGGATAACGGTAATTTTAGCGGCCGGCTAGTAGCAGGAAAGCTAGCTACCCTGGTTGGAGTCAGGAAGGAGCTAGACAACCACCAGGTAGTTTTTGTTGATAATCGGATGCCGGATCATTTTTTCGGCAAGGAAAAAAATAGCGAGATTGCCCGTTTTGGTCATATCCCAGGCGCCCGGCTGTGGCCGGCACCGTATATGACCAACGCCGGTGTAGCTCTTTCACCCTCCTATATCAAGGATGTGAAGGTTCTGCGGCAGATGGCTGCCGGTGTTGGTATCCCGGCCGACAAGAATGCCGAGATTATCACCTATAGTGACCACGGCAGGAGTGCGGCCATGGGATATTTTGTCCTGCACGATATGTTGGGCTATAATAATGTTAAAGTTTACGATGGCTCAATCCTGCAATACGCGGCAGTCAGCCGTATGCCAATGGCCAGGTACAGTCTGTGGTATCAGGCACACTAAATGGCAGCGC
This sequence comes from Deltaproteobacteria bacterium, assembly GCA_013151175.1. Lineage (GTDB taxonomy): Bacteria > Desulfobacterota > Desulfobulbia > Desulfobulbales > VMSU01 > JAADIV01. The sequence goes on from JAADIV010000006.1 coordinate 5,615, forward strand.
TAACTAAAGTCTGATATCAAAAAATAATGATGTGAAGGGGGAGCGGCCTGATATGGGTCTCTTCCCCTTTCTTTTTGGACTTTCTCCTGCATAAGATCATTGTTGTCTGGATTATTTGCGGCTTTATTTGAGCGGCAGCGGCAGCGGCAGCGACAGGGTAAAGGTGGTGCCGTGTTCCGAGGTCTCGGTAACGGCGATATTGCCATGGTGTTTTTTCATGATGCCGTAACTTACCGATAATCCCAGGCCCGTCCCTTCAACGGCTGGTTTAGTGGAGAAAAATGGTTCAAAAATATAGATTAAATCATCTTCCTTAATGCCTTTGCCAGAGTCTTTAATGTGGAGAAGCGCCTGCTCCTCCTTAATTACGGTTGTCAGCCTGATATTGCCGCCCCTGGCGGCAATGCTTTCCTGGGCGTTATTAAGACAGTTCAGGATGACCTGCTTTATCTGATCGGCCACCGCGTGTATCTTCGGCATATTCGGGGCGTATTGTTTAGTAACGATAATATGCCTTTCCTTAAAATTCTTTTTACAAAATAGCAGCATATCGTCTATAGCCTTGTGGAGGTCAATAGGGCTAGCCATGCCGCTAGTTGGCCGGTTGAAATCCTGCAGGTTGCCGATGAGATCTTTAACTCTCTGGCATTCTTCAATGGCCAGGTCAAGCATTTCGGTATCATCCTGATCCATGGTGGCGGTTTTTTTCAGGCCCTTTAAAAAATTACGGATACCAATGATGGGGTTACCGAATTCATGGGCGATGGAGGCCGCCAATTTTCCCACCGCACTCAGCTTTTCGGCGTGGAGGAGCTGCTCGTAGGTTTTTTTTAGCTGCAATGTCCGCTCGCGGACATTTGTTTCCAAAATTTCCTGGTAGGCCAGAATCTCCTTTTCCATCTCCTTGCGGGCCGTAATATCCTGCAACGTCTCGATAGCGCCAATAATTTCACCGGTTCTATTGATCAGGGGCGCTGCGGTAAAGAACAGCCATTTATCCTTGCCCTCCCATTTGAAGACATCTTCCGCCTCATATGCATCCTCCAATAGCGCGGAACGATGGTATTTCCCCTTGTAAAAGCGTTTTATTTCCTTTTCGGAGGCGCGCTCAAGAATAAGGTCCGCCATTGTAGGTCTTTTATGCGTGTAAAATGGCTTCCACTGAATATCATGGCCAACGGCCTCTTGGTTGGATAGGCCGGTGATCCGGGCTAGGGCCTTGTTCCAGTGGGTAATACGGTGATTTTTATCGAGGACGAAAGTGGGGATGGAGTTGCCGTCAATAATCTGGCTCAGGCGTTCCTGGCTGTCCAGCAACTTTTCTTCAGCCTTCTGGCGCTCAGCAATTTCTTTGGCCAGTAATATATTGGTTTCTCTGGGCATATGGCCGTGGTTTGGGCAGATGGTTGGGGCTGTTAAAGCAAAAAAGGCCGCTCTGGAGCAGGCGGCCTTTTTGCTTGATGAATGTAACTATTCAGCGAGGGCTACAAATTGCCCTTAACTCGTAACCGTAACTGCTCAGATGTGCCCTAAATTTGTTTGTTTCGGCCTCCGAGTCTGTACGTCCTGTACGTGAGGAGGACGAAACGGACGAATTTAGGGTGCAGCTGAATAGTTACTGATGAATATCCTATTTTTTGGATGGTACAACCAGATCATGCGGATCGTTATGGCAATTCAGGCAATAATCATTGGATGGCTTTACAAGCTTGCTGTTATGGGGGCTTCCGTGACAATCCCGGCAATTTGGTACTGTGGGATGTTTATGCTTGTGACAGAAGGCGCACTTGAAGGCGCTATGTTTGGCTTTGCTCTTGGAGAGATCCTCATAGGCATCCGTATGACATGAACCACAATACTTATTTGGTATATTAGCCGCATATGTGATGTTCAGTGGGCTGTGGGGCTTATGGCAGCGCAGACAGTCCTTAAATACCATGAATGAGGCGTGCGGCTCATGGCATTCCAGGCACTTTTTGATGCGTTTATGCTTCTTGGGGTGGCAGAATGTGCAGTTCTTTTTTGAATGTTCACTGGGAAATTTTTTGAATTCAACGCCTTTCTCCGGGTGGCAGGTTTTGCAGGCTTTGCTGGCAGTCGGAGTATCATCTATGGTGATAACAAGAGGGGTATGGGGGTTACGGTGGCAGCTCAGGCATACTTTACGGGCGCCCAGGGTAAAATGGGGCTGGTCGTCCGGATCATGACACATGGAGCATTGCGGGATTAAATCCACGCCATTCGGCAGATGCTCCGCATGGCAGTCCATGCACTCCAATTCGGTTTTGTGCTTGCCGCCATTCTTTTTAATATCGGCAGGTTCTTTGGTGTGGCATTTTATGCAGTCTGTATTCTGGAGCTCAACCGGTTGAGTGTCTGTTTTTACGACATTTGGACTTATAGAGGGCTTGGCGGCCGTTGGCTGGGCCTGCACGCAACCCCACATGGCTGTGGCAATGGCTGCAGCCATGAAAAATTTTACACTATTTTTCAATAAATAAGCCTTCTCGAACATTATGACTCTCCTAATTCTGTTACGTTTGTATTGATCGTAATCCAAATTATCCAGCGGACATCAACCTGATTTTCTAACACAACTTCGTTGCTATCGCAAGTTAAAAAGCCGGTATTTCGCTGCCTTTACCGGCTGGAGTATCCTGCTTGAGCTTGTCTTTATCTGAGAGTCTGGTATTGTCTGCCGGGTGGTTGTTCAGGCGAAAATGATGATAAAGTGAGGCTTGAAACAGGATGAATTTTTTATGAAATTATTGATTACCCTGGTCGGTTTGATGCTGATTTTGGAGGGACTTCCTTATTTTGTCTTGCCGGAGACCATGCAAAAGTGGCTGCGTCAATTGACTGAAATACCGTCGGCGTCTCTCAGGGTGTTGGGTCTTTTTGCTATTGTGGCGGGTCTGGCGCTTTGTTTTTTAAGCCGGCGCACCGGTCTTTTTGGTTAGGTAGGTTGGGCATGAACTCAAATTTTCTGTTGGCTAGCTATAATTTTCACCTGCCTGAGGCGCAAATCGCCCAGAAACCAGCGGTCAGGCGGGAAGGTTCCCGCCTGCTGCGGGTCGACTGTCAGAGTGGTGTCATTACCCATGGTAAATTCCCCGATCTGGGACGGCTGTTTTCAGCCGGTGATGTCCTGGTTATAAATGATACTAAGGTGTTTCCGGCTCGTCTGTTGGGGCATAAAGAGACGGGCGGCAAGGTGGAGTTGCTGCTGCTCAATTATCCGGTATTCGCATCTGATCGTTATCGTACCGCTTTTTCTCGGGTGGACGGTGAGTCGGATGTTTCGGCCCTGCTTAAAAGTTCCAAACGGCCGCGCCCCGGCAGTCGTCTGTTATTTGGTTCTGACCTTGAGGCAATAGTGAAGGAGGATAATGGCAATGGCTCGGTGCTGGTGTCTCTCAAGTGGCAGGGGGATTTGGACGAAGCTCTTGGTAAATACGGCAAGATTCCTTTGCCGCCTTATATCCGCCGGGCTGCCGGCCCGGATGATGAAGACAGACAACGCTATCAAACGGTTTATGCCAAACCTAACGGGGCCATTGCCGCGCCTACTGCCGGACTGCATTTTACCGATGAGTTGCTGCTCGATCTACAGGGGCGCGGCGTTGTGATTGCGCCGCTAACCCTGCATGTGGGCTATGGCACCTTTGCGCCGGTGCGGAGCCGGGATATCAGAGAACACGCCATTCATTCTGAATGGGTTGATGTTTCGGCGGCAAGCGCAGCAGTCATTAATCAGAGCAGGCTGGCCGGTGGGCGGGTGTGGGCTATTGGCACTACCTCGGCTCGGGCTCTTGAATTTGCCGCCGATGCAGCCGGCGTCGTCAGGGCCGTCTCCGGGGCTTGTAAGCTTTACATCTATCCTGGTTATAAGTACCGGGTGGTTGACAATCTGGTGACCAATTTTCATCTGCCCAAATCATCACTGCTCTTTATGGTTAGCGCCTTTGCCAGTCGTGATCTGGTGATGTCCGCCTATCAGGAAGCCCTCGAGCGGGGTTATCGTTTCTATTCCTATGGTGATGCCATGGTACTCATCAGGTAAACTCTTACACTATCGGGCAGCATAAACTTTGGTGAACTATTACTAGGTGACAACGCTGTGTCCAGAGGTTGCGGCTCCGCTGTGACTCCTATGAAGAGGCGCAATTGCAGCACGGTTTGGCACTTTTACCTTTTGGACTTTTTGGGCATACAGAGGTGGTGGAGGTGTCGGCGGTAGAGGTGTCTTTGTTGGACTTGCAGGGGACTGAAGGTGCGCCGCCATTGCCGGCGTTGCTGTAGCCATCGGCGTACCAACCGCTGCCTTTTAATTGAAACGAGCTGTGGGAGATAAGCTTTTTTACGCGGCCTTGGCATTTCGGGCAGGCGGCGAGCGGCGCATCGTTAAGATGCTGCCAGGACTCGGTTATCTGATGGCATTGTTCACATTCATACTCATAAATCGGCATTGCACACTCCTTAAAAATATACACAATCCTGCGGGTAATTTTGGGGCCGCAGAAACACACAAGAATTTACTTTCCCGCAACGATGCCCAGGATAATGCCGGATTGCCCGCCTGTCAATGGCGGTGAAATTTGTTTCAATAAATAGCTCGATTTTTGCGGGTTGATAGCACTGTTTGGGCTATTTTATCGAAACGATGGTGGCATGTGGATCGTGACACTTGGTGCAGGAATTTTCGGCCGCCGGGTTAAGACCGTAGCCGATGATCTTCACTGTGGTGCCATCAGTGGGATCAACATATTTGTAGTGGGTATCCCAGTTGGCATTTGGGTTAGAGACCAGAGGATAGCCTGGAGCAGCCAGGACGGAATGGGTATAGGGAACCTTGGCGCCATTCAGTGTATAGCTGAATTTCTTACTGACGTTGTCATAGGTGTAATTCAGGAAGGCCTGGTGACAGCTAGTGCAGAGATTAAACTGGCTAGAGAATACCTGGACGCTGACAGGGGTGCCGTTGGTATCGGTAATGGCTTTGCCGTAACTGTCATGGCTGACCACAGTGGCGGCCGGGCGTAGTTTGCTAGTGTGGGGATCGTGGCATGAGCGGCATTGGAGCGGCGCATCTGAGCTTATTGACTTGCCGGTCATGGCGGCGATTAGTCCCTGGCCGTCAAGATCTCTGGTCGCGTCAATGTAGGTCAGGTAGCCCTCCTCGGAGTGACAGCGTATACAAACGCCGCTTTTATATACGGTGCCGCCGTTATAGTGCTTGCCGGCCAGGTAATTGCTGATGATATTTAGACCCGCCGGGTGTGAACCGGGGATACTGGGCAGGGCGTTATGGCACTGGCCGCAAACCGTATAATCCGGTTTGGGAGTTGGGATCGCGCCAACGCCGTAATGATCGCCCCCGGCTCCGTGACAGTCTTCACAGGTAACCGCCGCCAAGCCGCCTGCCGGTATCTGTGATGCGTTCAGTTGGGACTCCAACGTCGGCCCATCGCCAATTGGGTCGTGGCAGACCTTGCAGCCCTTGATCTGGGCCGTCTGCTGGTCGATAGCAGTGCTGTGAACCACGTGCTTACTGGCCAGATAGCCTGTGGCGTTGATAACCTTGTCGGCCGGCACCAGGGTTGGGTTGCTATGGCAGGCAAGACAAGTGTTCACGCCGATAACTGTAGTATTTGAGGCCGCTCCGGCCATGGGTGTTTTATTTGCGCCTATAACAACGGCGGAACTATCCTTGGTGAAGCTGACATTGGCCGTTGTCTTAACCTGATCGGCGGTTTGACCGCCGCTGTTGCCGGCGCTGCTGCCGCAACCGGCCAGGGCCAGGGCCAGTAATGATAAAAATATAATTTTGAGGTGATGCTGCTTACACATGGGCTATCTTACTCCTTTTTTGATAGTGGTAATGCCGGACTCTATAAGTCCTTAATGGCATTTCCGGCAGGTCTCGCCGTTGCTTGCATCCCTCAGTCTGTCCTTCCTGTCGCCCCAATCTGTCGGGTGGGGGTTTATTCCCAGGCCGCTGCGGGCGCTGTGGCAGGTGAGGCAGACCTGCCCCTGTGGGTGGCATACCTGGCAGGTGGCCAGATTTTTACGGGCTTCGCGGGCGTGACCGGTAGCCCATTCGTGAGTTGGCAGCACGGAATTAATGTGACATTTCTGGCAGTCCCTGGTGCTGATCTGCTCATGAGCGACAACGCCGATCTTGCGGGTACTCCAAGTGCGGCGGTGTGAGACTCCGGCCAATTGATCACGCCGAAAATCGGAATGACAATCGGAGCAAAATTTCGGTTCGTGGCAGCTACTGCAGAGCTGTGGATTGGTGCGGGCCACAATGGGATGGGTAATCATAAAATCGCCATAATGGACGTTGACCATAGCGCTACCGAAACTACCCAGTTCGTTGGCCGGGCCAACCTGGTGACAGCGCAGGCAAAACTTTTGTAGATGGCAGGAGGCGCAGTTCGGCACACCTGCCTTGGCTTCGCTCCGGTGATTTAGGGGCCAGGCCGGGCCGTGCGTCTTGGTGGCGACAAAAGTGACTGTGGCCGGGAAGCCCTCGGCGTGGCATTGCAGACAGACCTTCTTGTTTGGGACAATACTGGTTGCCCCTGGCTTATGGCATGTCTTGCAGGTAATTTTGATAATATGCTGCTTAAGATGCTTGCCGTGTGGAAAAAATTTTTGGGCTGAGGCCTGTTGCGCCAGGGCCATAGTGCCGAAAACTATAATGATACTGAGAATGAGCTGACGGTGCATGTCTTAAGCTCCTTGTTCTTATTTAATGCCTGATGGCTATTTATGTCATAAAAGCCGATAAGTCTGAGGTTCCATTAATAATCGCCGTTAAGGCCGAACCACGCTCATCGGGGGTTAGAAACTGGTGTTCAAGCGGAGCAGGCCCCGGTTGTAGTAATTCCAGAGTTCGCTTTCGCTCCGTTCCAACTTTGCCTGCAGGGTCATTTTTGGAGTTATAAACAGGGTTACATCGGCCCAGAAACGCTTGCTGGTGGTGTCACTTGATGATGCCCCAATATCAAAATAATTGATCCGGCGCTGGAGAACATCGACCTCCACGCCAAGTCCGGCCTGAATTTTATTGGCGAACATTCGGGCAATACGGGCCTTAAAGCCCCGCATATCCTGACCGTCCGCTTCATTGCGGTAGACCCCGGAAATATAGCCTGAGTACTGGTCAGTGCGAATCTTTTCAAGGCCTGCCTCCAGGACATTGGCATCGGAAAATTCCTGATAAATTTCACGTGTGTATCGGCCAAAGGCCCGCCAACCCTTGTTGAAATTGTAGGTCACCTCCCCGTTGACTTCCTGATATTCATCAACGGCAAATACCGAGAAAATAGACGTCGCCGAAAATACCGGCAGGGAGTACAGGTAGCCGACATTCACTGTCCAGGACGGCGATAGGTGCTGTCTGGCGCTCAAGGTAAAATAGCTTATCCGCTTGGATAAATAATCGTATTGGGTCTCGTTTTGGAGGAAGATGGTATTATTCCAGTCATAATCAAAGTTGAGGCCGAACAGTTCTTTGGACAGCGCTCCGTCTCTCCATTTAGTTAAGGAAGAGAGACCGATATCAAGGGCATCAAACCAACGCCCGGAAATTTGCCCGCCGGCCACGGCATCGCCACTATTGTATCCCTCGTAGTACGCAACATCACCGCCGCCAAACATGGTAAGGCGGTAGTCATCGTGGAGTTTGTAGCTGAGGCGCAGGCCATCCATGAGGGAGGCGCCGGCGGTGGTGACGATAAACTGGCGGCCGAGCCGCATATCGAGGTTGTTGGTCAGGAAATTTTTGCGATTGATGTAGGCATAATAAAGGCGGCTCGTGGCATAACTGTTTTGTTTCCCGGCCAAGTCGTCACCAACTCTGCCATATAAGTGGAAATCATAGCCTTTACCCCCCAGATTGCGGCCCTGAAGTTGGAGATACTGAAAGACTGGTACGGCGGTGCTTTCATGGGCGGTGTCAAACCAGTCAACCTCTGTGCTAGCCCGCCCGGATATTTCACTGCCCCTCGCATTGCCTGTTGGCCAGGCGGTTACGACTAACAATGCCAGGCCAAGTGTTATTTTCTGCCAATCTCTCATCGTTTCCTCGTTCATTCTCCTCGCGCAGTTGGTGCGGAGATGGATAATATCTCTACGCCAATATAGATTATCCCCTTAAAATTTTTACTGCTATATAATATGTTCATCGGTTCGTTGTCAATAGAGATAATGAATACTTTTCTACTGGGTAAGCTGAAAGCCTGGTTGACCTGTTGAGCATTTGGGATGGTCGATATTTGTTGGCCGCAATGATGTCTGGCTACATGATTAACTCTCTGTTTTCGTTGAACTAAATACATCTTGACAATTTGGCGTGAAAAGGATAGCTTTCGGCGGTCTGTCAAGCCGCAAGGGCTTTCCTGCCCAGGGTCGGTGGGTGCAGTTTCCGGGCGTCCGTTTCCCGCCTGGTTTATTTCAACTACAATAATTCCAATGTGATGCCGATATGGTAAACCCTCTTGCGGGTATGACCGCCCAAGCACTTCTACATAAATATTTTACGGTGGTATGTATCACGCTGACGGCTGTTCTTGGCTGCTTTGCCGGTTGGTTGGCCACCGTTATCTTGGGGATTTACTTCACTGTCCCGGTAAAAACTCTGGCGGCCGGTCGTCTCGTAACCAAGGTGGTCGAACAAAAGAGGCCGGTTCGCGACTACCAGGTCATTCTTGACCGTAATATTTTCGATTCCACCGGGGCGGCAGCCCCAGGACGCCTGGTGGACGGCTCGGCTAGTGCTGTTGCCCTTGCCTCTCTTGGCAAAAAAACGCTGCCATCTTCTGCCTCTGCGGTTAAAAATCTTGTACTTGTCGGCACCATAGCCGGCGGCAGTGATTCACTGGCTGTTATCCGGGTGGGAGCGAAGATCCACAGCTATCGTCCTGGAGATAAAATAGGCGGCGTAATCATTAAAAAGGTTATGCGTAATGCGATTGTTATTGTGTCTCCCGGCGGCTCCTCGCGAACTCTGGCTGTTGCCGGAGCTAGAGCTGATTTTGTCGCGGCCCAGGCTCCGTCTGTACCTTCCCCGGCGAATCAGGCAAGGATAAAACAGGTTGGTAAAAACAAGTGGGTTATTCCCATGGCTGTTGTCGAGCGGGCCAGAGGGAATTTCAGCAAACTACTTACTCAAATTCGCATGGAACCGCGTATTGTCGCCAATAAAACGGCTGGTTTTGTGGTTCGTATGATCCGTTCCAACTCATTGCCTGCCCAAATTGGTTTGCGCCTCGGTGATGTGGTGATGGGAGTTAATAATGTGCAGCTCAACAGCCCGGAAAAGGCTCTCCAAATTTTTCAACAGCTGCGTGAAGCGCGGCATATCCGGGTCGATCTGTTGCGTAAAGGTCGGCCTCTGACCCTTGAGTTTGGAACAAACTAATGCATCGTTTATTTAGACCGGTCTCTCTGCGGCCATGGAAAAGGGCTTGCCGGCCGGATCATTTAATAATCAACCGATGGAGGCCCGTTTTGTCAATCCGTGCGTTCGTAATTTCTGTTGTGGTTTTTTTACAACTGGTGTTTCCCGGTTTCTCATGTCTCGCTCAGGCCGGTACGGCCTCGGCCCCCAAGGGCGGAATATCCCTTGATTTCAAAAATATTGAGCTTCCTGATCTGATCAAGGCCATTAGCAAAATTACCAGGAAGAACTTTGTTTATGATGGTAAGGTTCGTGGCAAGGTAACTCTTATATCGCCACGGCGGGTCAGCCTTGAACAGGCTTACCAGACCTTCCTGGCCGTTCTCAATATAAAGGGTTATGTGGTGGTGCCGAGTGGCAGTGTCAACAAAATTATTACCTTCAGGGAAGCCAAGAGGAGTAATGTTGCAGCCCTTTCATTGGGCGGTGAAGCCAAGGGTGGGGAGGAGTACGTAACCCGTATTTTCCGGCTGCATAATATCAGTGTCATTGGTCTCGCGACTCCCATGCTTATGTCTCTGGTGCCGAAGAGCGGCAATATTGTCGCCTACCCGCAAACCAATACCCTGATTGTGTCCGGTAGAAGTGGTAATCTTGATAAACTGGCCGAGATCTTGCGGCAGCTTGATGTGCCGGATCATAACCGTAAGTTGGTAATTATCGAGCTTGCCTACGCAAATGCCGAAGATATCGCTAAGATTATTAATCAAGTCGGTTCAGCGTCCTCAGCAACGAGGCGGTCAAAGCCTGCGGCCATGGCGCATAATGCCAAGGTAATCCCTTATCCGCCAACCAATGTTCTGGTGGTGATGGCCGGTGATGACGATATTAAAACCGTCAGGTCAATTGTTGCCAGGCTTGACCAGAAGCCGAATCAAAAACGAGCCGGTATTCAGGTGTATTATCTGGAAAACGCCGATGCTGAGACCCTTGCCAAGACCCTGAATGAAATTATTACCGGTATCAAGGCCTCGACTGGCGGCGCTCGTGCCGGAGTGGCGGCTCAGAAGCAGTCGCTGAAGGGGGTCAGTATTACCGCTGATAAACCGACCAACTCGTTAATTATCAACAGTACGCCGGAAGAATATGTGACGGTGCGTAATATCATCAAAAAGCTTGACATCAAACGTAAACAGGTCTACGTCGAGGCGCTGATTCTTGAGGTTTCCATGGATGCGACCAAGAAACTTGGCGTCTCCCTGCAGGGGGCGGTGAACACCTCTTCCGATGGTGCTATTTTTGCGCGGAGTGGTTTAAATACTGACAACCTAACCGTTGATCCTACCAATCCCTTGGCCTCTGCGGTAAAGGGTATTCTGCTTGGGGGCATTTTTAATCCGATGACGGTCGTTGGGCCGGACGGTACGAATGTAACTGTTCCCGCCCTGTCGGTGCTAATTGACCTGTCAAAAACAGACAGCGGTATTAACATATTGTCAGCGCCGCAGCTATTGACTTCGGACAATGAAGAGGCCGAAATTATTGTCGGTTCCAATGTCCCCATTATTACTTCGCGCTTGACCAACGCGGTTGGCAGCGGCTCTAGCGGCCTGGCGAGCAGTGTAACGGTTGAGCGCAAGGACGTGGCTTTGACTCTACGTTTTACCCCGCAGATTACGGAAGGGAACCTCGTAAGGCTCAAGGTTTATCAGGAAATTACCAATCTGGCGGCTTCGAGCGTCGGCAATGTGGATAATGTCGGGCCCAGTTTTACCAAACGGCTGATTCGTAACACCGTACTGGTAGAGAACGGTCATACCGTTGTTCTCGGCGGACTTATCGACAGCAATGTTCAGAATAAAATTATCAAGGTGCCTTTACTGGGGGATATTCCTTTGCTTGGCTGGTTGTTTAAATCGAAAACTACCGTTAAGCGCAAGACGAATCTTCTTGTCTTTATAACACCGCGCATCATCAAAAATTCCGCTGACCTCGCGGCGGTGACCAAGGGGGCGCAGAAGGCGATGAACCTGTTGCAAAATAGGGCTGGGACGGTACTGCCCGTACACCTGAAGCGGCCTCTGGCAATCACTCCCAACGGCAGTGATAAAGAGCAGAAATGAAGAAATGGCAGCTTATCGGTGAAATTCTGCGGCAGGAATCTGGTTTGGCGGAGTCGGCTGTGGAGGACGCCTTAAAGGAGCAGGAAGACAGCGGCCGCCGCCTTGGTGAAATTTTGCTAGGCAGGAAGGCAATTACCGCTGAACAGCTTAGCCGTTCCCTGGCCCGGCAGCAGGATATTCCTTTCCTGGAGTCTATTCCGGCGCAGGATGCCGACCATAATGTCCTGGATATCGTTCCTATCGGTTTTGCCAAGGAAAACCTCGTCTTCCCCCTGCGTTGGGAGGAAGACGCTCTTCTGGTTATCATTGCCGACCCCCTGGACAGTCAGCCGCTGAATGATCTGGTGTCCCTGACCGGCGCTTCGCTGACGCTTGCAGTGGCAGTGCCGCAGGAAATTACGCGCGCTATAAATCAGGCTTACGAGAGCCGGGCGGGAGAAACCACTGGTATCATCGCCGATATGGGCGGTGGTGAGGGCGATGAGCTTACCGGTGTCCTTGAACCGGCCGATCTCCTCGATACCGCCGATGAAGCGCCTATTATCCGCTTTGTCAACAGCCTGGTTACCAAGGCTTACCGGGAACGGGCCAGTGATATTCATATCGAACCGTTCGAGGCCGAACTTGTGGTGCGTTACCGGGTTGACGGTATTCTCTATGAAGTTTGTAAGTTGCCCATCAAGACGCATGCCGGGATGATTTCGCGGCTCAAGATTATGTCGAGTCTCGATATTGCCGAGAAGCGTCTGCCTCAGGATGGCCGCTTTCGGGTGCGTATTGCCGGTAAGGATGTGGATGTGCGGGTTTCAACGCTGCCGACCTCATTCGGCGAACGGGTGGTGTTGCGGCTGCTTGACAAAAGCAGCAGTGTCCTGGAGCTTGAAGATATCGGCATCGGGGCGGACACGCTCAAGCAGGTGGATCAGATGATTCACCGCAGCCACGGTATTTTTCTGGTTACCGGGCCCACTGGTTCAGGTAAGACTACAACGCTATACGCCGCCTTGAGCCGCCTGAATACCCAGGAAAAAAATATCATCACCATTGAGGATCCCGTTGAATATCAATTGGCCGGTGTCGGCCAGATTCAGGTCAATCCCAAGATTGACCTGACCTTCGCCAACGGTCTGCGTTCGATTTTGCGTCAGGATCCGGACATCATTATGGTGGGCGAAATCCGTGATGGTGAGACCGCTGAAATAGCGGTGCAGTCTGCCCTTACCGGTCATATCGTCTTTTCCACCCTGCACACTAATGATTCGGCCGGCGCTCTGACCCGCTTGGTGGATATGGGTATTGAGCCATTTCTGGTAGCTTCCTCGGTGATGGGGGTAATGGCCCAGCGTCTGGTACGGACTATCTGCCCGCATTGCCGGGAAAGCTATCATCCCGCCCCGGAATTATTTGCAAAAATGGGGTTGGGCGACAGTCTTCCTCAAGACACCGCCGTTTATCGCGGCCGTGGTTGTGAGCGCTGTATGCAGATTGGTTATCGCGGGCGGACAGGTATTTATGAGATGCTCATCATCGATGATAAGATTCGGGAGTTGGTTATGAAAAAAAGTGATTCGTCCACTGTCAAGCGTAACGCCATCCGGGCCGGTATGCTGCCATTGCGCGAGGCGGGTCTGGCCAAGGCTCTCGCCGGCAAGACCTCCATGGAAGAGATATTGCGGGTGACTCAGGAGGAATCATAAGTCGTGCCGATTTTTGCATACGCCGGTTTCAATGCCGCCGGCCATAGGGTATCAGGAGTTGTAGAGGGCAGTAACCGCCGCACGGCCCTGCAGCAGCTTAAAGTGCAGGGTGTGGTTGCTGTTGATCTGACGCAGCAAACCGCCTCCTCCCACCGCCGTTGGGAAATTTCGACAATTCTGCAACAGCGGCGGGTGCCGGTCACGGAACTGGCCTCGGCCACCAGGCAGCTTGCCACTCTGCTGGGGGCGGGTATTCCGCTCGAAGAGACCGTGGCCACCGTTGCCGGCCAACAGGAAAATGATGTTCTTGTCCAGGCCTTGAATCAAACCCGTGAGGAGCTTCTCCAAGGCCAGGCCCTGTATCAGGGGTTGGCCCTGCAGCCGCGCGTTTTCTCGGATTTATACGTCAATATGGTGAAGGTGGGCGAAAGCTGCGGCACTTTGGATCAGGTTATGAACCGTCTGGCCGATCATCTTGAGGAGCAGGCCCAGCTCAAATCCCGGATTATGGCGGCCATGGCCTATCCCATGCTCATGGCGGTTATCGGTACCGGGGTGCTTTTCTTCCTGTTGACCTTTGTGGTACCCAAGATAACACGCATGATTCAGGACATCGGTCAGGAATTACCCCTGCCGACCCGCCTCCTAATTGGCCTTAGCAACTTTCTTTCTTCCTTTTGGTGGCTTCTGGTACTGGCGGGGGTGGCTGTTTTTTTTGGTGTTCGCCGCTATCTGGGTACCGAGGAGGGTAAATTCCAATTCGACCGCCGCAAACTTTCTCTGCCCCTCTTCGGTAAACTGAATCTCTTATTGGCCACGGCCCGGTTCACTCGTACCCTGTCAACCCTGCTGCGGGCCGGTGTACCGCTGCTGTCTGGTCTGGAAATAGTCCGCAGTCTGATGACAAACCGGGTGTTTAAAAAGGCCTTAGACGATACCATCACTGCGGTTCGTGAAGGTGAAAGTCTTGCTCAGCCGTTGGAGCGCGCTCAGATATTTCCGAAGATGGTCTCGCAGATGGCCACGGTTGGTGAAAAAAGCGGCGAACTTGATGAGATGCTCCTCAAGGTGGCGGAGACGTATGAACGTCAGGTGGACACAAAGATAAATGCCTTATTATCCCTGTTGGAGCCTTGTATGATACTATTGATGGGCGCGGTTGTCGGTTTTATCGTCATGGCAATTCTATTGCCGATTTTTCAGGCCAGTCAGGGAGTTGGCTGAAACTGGTATTGTGGTATTGCTATTCCCCCCCCGAATGCGGTTGCTAGTGCTGAATAATCAACCTTAAAAATACGAGGTATAACCTAAATGCAGACAAAAACATCCGTTTTGGCGCTTTATTTCTTCCTGTTGACCGCTTTATTGTTACCGGTAACCGCCTTTTCCCAGGAGATTGTCCCCTTCGACAGCGGCAACCAGAGTCCTCTGGTGAGTATCTACGGTCTGCCCGGCCCTGGCAATTATCTCCTCCTGCCAACGGGGTCCACACAGGCGGGGATAAATACCGCTATAGCCAGTAATTTTGCTGTTGACCAAAATGCAAACGAGAACATTATTCTGGACGGGGAAACAACACGTTTTACTCTAAATGTCCGGCACGCCTTTGCGCATGGCCTGGAATTGGGACTCAAGGTGCCGTATATCATCCAGGGCGGCGGTTTCCTGGATGATTTTATCAAGGATTATCACCGTACCTTCGGTATGCCGCAGGGTGGGCGTGATGAGGCGCCCAGTAACCGTTTGCTGTACCGCTATCGCCGAAACGGTACTAAGCGGTTGTTGTTGGACTCTTCCGGCTCCGGCATTGGTGATGTGCAAATTACGGCGGCCTTGCAGCTCTATAAAGACCGCAAGACGTCCAGGGGGCTCTCGGTTAATATTGACCTCAAACTGCCCACGGGTGACAGTGATGCGCTGCGTGGCAGCGGCGGCACCGATCTTTCCGCCTGGCTGACCGGCGGCACTGGTTTGGGAGAGTTCGCGGGCAAGT
>JAADIV010000218.1 GCA_013151175.1 Deltaproteobacteria bacterium
TTATACCTGGCGCCATGGGGATCGTGACAGGCCGTGCAGGCACCGAGGCCAACCGGCCCATGCACATGGGCCTTTGTTTTCCATTTCCATCCGTTGACATGACACCGAAAGCATAGACCAGACACCTTGCCGGCCGGCAAGGAAATTTTCTTGTTACCCTCGCCCTGACGATGGCAGGCCAGACACTCCAGGTTGGCCGCCGGGCCGTGCCGCCATCTTCTCCCACTGACCAACTGGCGATGGCAGGAAAAGCAGACCGGCGAAAAATCAGGGTTTTTCTTGAGCGCTTTCACATCCAGACCGGAATCGGCAGGGAGTTTCCGGTCATGGCAACTGCGGCACGCCCCGGGCATCACCTCATTGCGGTGGAAGAGATAGACCCCGGAATTGTTCGAGGCCGACCGCAACATAGTCATCTGGGGTTGGTACAGGACAACGACTTCTTTGGCACCAGGCTTGATGACAAAGGTGTTGATGCCCTTTTTCAGTGACAGGGCATAATGGATATAATACGCACCGTCCTTCTGCCACGAGCCGGCCGGGGCCAGAGGCTCGACCTTGCCCTGCCGGTTGATCACCCGCCCGACCCGTAGCGACCGGCGCTCAACATCAGCAGCCTGAATAATCAGGCTGGCACCCCCGCGCCTGACACGAACTAGCAATTTTTTTCCCGTGGGTGGGGTCAAAATGGTATAGGCTTCGGCGGAGAGGCTCGGCAGGATAACGAAACTGAAGATAACCATCATCAAAACCCAGGTCGGGAGAATACACCGGTTTTCCATTTTCATCCTTTTTTAATCCATATCCGATCGTCTCGCAAAACACATAGCCCAAAAAAACGCCGCTAGCCGCCATGCCCTCGGCAGAAGGCACCTGTCAGTGTTAGAGGAGCCGCAATCTCATCCGGCAAACAGTACTTCCCGGCAAGGTCATAGAAAAATGACAATTTCCCTGGGGGACTAAACCATACCTGAAAAAAAAATGCAAAACTTCACCACCTGCAGGAGGAAGATAAAAATGCCAAATAGTGCTGCGGCAAGGTAAACACACTTGCGGCAAAAAATAATTACAAAAGTCAAAGTCCGGCCATATTTCTTGACCTGCATTTATAACCTGTTTATTATCATCGTCCACAGCAGGTTTTTTCTAACCATTTGACCGTTCCAAGTCTTTAAAGGAGAGATGTATGGGAGATACAATTCGTTTCGGAGTCTCAATTCAGGATCAGTTATTGGCACGTTTTGATTCTTTGATCGCCCAAAGGGGGTACATCAATCGTTCGGAGGCAATCAGGGACTTAATCCGCAGCGCTCTGGTGGAAGAAGATCTGGAAAATGATGACGAGGAATCAATAGGCACTATTTCCATGGTCTATGACCATCATACCCGCGATTTATCAGATAAATTAACAGAACACCAGCATTCGCATCACAAAGAAATTATCTCGTCAATGCACATCCATCTGGATCATAATAATTGTCTGGAGGTGGTGGTAGCCAAAGGTAAGGCCAGAGAGATAAAACACCTGGCTCATGAGCTTATCGGCACCAGGGGCGTCAAACACGGCAAGCTCATGGCGACAACAACGGGAAAGAATCTATAGCTGTCATGCGGATATTTGGGGATGGTCATCCGGCGTGAGACTCGAATTTCCCCAAGATCATAAAATATGCTTTTTGCAATCTAAGTGTCCCCGGAAAGCGTTACCCTGCCGAGTAAGGCAATGGTCTCCAGATGACTGGTCTGGGGAAACATATCCAAACCGCAGATTTTCAGCAATTTATAACCACCGGCGGCCAGGATGTTAAGATCACGCGCCAGGGTGGCCGGATCGCAGGATATATATATGAGCCGCCTGGCGCCAAACTGTGGCAGATAATTGCTGATATTCTTGCAGCCCTGGCGGGGCGGATCAAGAATAATTAGATCAAAACGTACCTCATCTTTAAGCAGTTCGCGCAACGCCTCACCAACATCCGCCCGAATAAAGCGGCAATTATTAATGTTATTGCGGCGGGCATTGTATCGGGCGCTGCGGATAGTTGCGCGCTGCACATCAATGCCGACTACCTCTCCGGCGCAGCGGGCCATGGGCAGGGATAAATTGCCCAGACCGCAATACAGATCAAGCACTCGCTCATTTGCACCAATCTTGGCCCAGGCAAGCATCCGCTTGATAAGCTCATCGTTCTGGCTTAGGTTGACCTGGCAAAAACCGCCGGCCTCAAGCCCCATGGCCAGTGTCTGACCGTCTCCGGAACGCAGCAGGAAACGAATGGCAAGGTCGTCCCCCGCCAAATCACCCTGCCCGGCGTAAGGCCCGTCCATAGCCGCGCCGGCTGCCGCCAGCCAAATGGTCTTAACCCGCCCTGCCCTCCCGGCAATGGCATCTGCCGCCTTGCGGTCAGCGAGCCTGACCCGGCGTTTGAGATGGAGAATAAGCACAACCTGCTCGTCCAATGGGCTGAACAGGAGATCAACCGCCGCCAACGCCCCGCCCCATTTTATCATCTCCGGGGCTGCAGCCAACACCGCCATGACCTCATTCAAGACAGGTTCAGCCAGTAAACAGGCCTGAATATTCACCTGACGGTGAGTTCTGGCCTGGAAATAACCAAGCCGCCCCTGTGCATCGGCCTGCAGGCGGATGCGCTGCCGATAATGCAGCGGTTTGGCCGCCGGAATAAAATCAACGGGAAGTTCGTACCGCCTATAATTTTTAAGGGTTCTAGCCAGAACCTCGCGCAAACAGTCGGCCTTTATCTGGCATTGCAGGGCATAGTCAGCGTACATAAGTTTGCAGCCACCGCAGTGCGCAAAATTGGGGCAGACCGGAACAAGACGATGGGCAGATGGTTTCACAACCTCTAGCAATTCGCCTTCCGCGTATCCCTTGTGCCGCCGCCTGATATTGGCACGCACCTCTTCACCCGGCAATACATCAGCAATGAGCACAACCATGCCGTCTGCCAGATGGGCCAGTCCCATACCGCCTAAAATAATTTTTTCTATAGTCAAATTAGTCATAACCGCCACAACCTAACATTTTAAATATCGCCTGCCAATTTCAATAAAAATGATGCGATGTTACTCTGGTATGATATTTATTTCTGTGTTATTAATTTGCGGATAAGAATAAAAACACAAACTTGGCGAAGGGGATGAAATATGATCAACAAAGAGTTACTTGATATTTTGGCCTGCCCGCAATGCAAAGGTAGTCTTAAACTTAACGAACAAAAAGACGGCCTGATCTGTGAGACCTGTAAACTTCTTTACGAAATTCGTGATGATATTCCGGTAATGCTCATTGAAGAGGCCAAAAAAATTGCTTAACCAAGGCTGAATATGTCGTTTACAATTGCCCCGGCAAACATCTTTGTCAGCGCCCCTTTCCGTCATTTGGAAGAGGGGTTGCTCGATCTGTTTATTAAAAATAACCTGCAGCCGGAAATCGGTTTGGAAGGTGAATTTCTCTATACCCGCCAACCGGCTGATTATGAGGATATAGCGCGCCGGCTGCGGGATAATTCCCTGGCCTGCACCCTGCATGCCCCTTTTTTTGATTTGGCGCCGGGGGCTATTGACCCGTATATTTTGGAAGCTAGCCGCCATAAGATGGCCCTTGCCTTTGAGTTGATCGACATCTTTCAGCCCAAGGCCGTTATCTGCCACCTGAATTTTGAAGAGAATAAACACGGCTATAAACTGGCCCAATGGTCAAGACACGCCGAGTTAACCTGGCGGCAGCTCCTGAAGATGGCCGAGGCCGGACATAGTAAATTGATGTTGGAAAATACCTACGAGAAGACCCCGGAACAACACATCAATATGCTCACCGCCCTTAATTCTCCCAATGCTGGTTTTTGTCTGGATACCGGCCACCTCATGGCCTTTGCTCACCGCCCGTGGCAAGACTGGCTTCCGGCCATAAATAAATGGCTTGGCCATATGCATCTCCACGACAATCATGGCCAACGTGATGACCATCTGGGGATAGGCCTTGGTGATTTTGATTTCCACGGGCTTTTTAACTTTCTGGACGCCAACGGGCTGCATCCTGCTGTCACCCTGGAGCCCCATAGTGAAGAAGACCTCTGGACAAGCCTTGAGTCCCTAAAAAAAATGGGCGTTATTGCCCCCAAGTAACAGCCATACCCGATCACCCGGGCACAACGAAACATGAAAGTCGTGGCAAGGCCAACACCCTTGGCAGGTGACTTTCATATAACCAGAATTAAGCCATGACTGACGCCGCAAATTTTGTCCATCTTCACCTCCATACCCAATACAGCCTGTTGGACGGGGCCATTCGCTTTCAAGACCTCTATGGCAAATGCCGGGAATACGGCATGGATACCGTTACCATCACCGATCATGGTGCCATGTTTGGAGCCCTGGAATTTTATGTTACCGCCAAAAAAGCCGGGTTGAAACCGATTATCGGCTGCGAATTCTATATCGCCCCCGCTAGCCGCAAGCTTAAAGGATCAAAGGCCGGAGGTGATGTTAACTACTACCATCTCGTTCTCCTGGCCATGAACAAAAATGGCTATCAGAATTTATTAAAACTGGCTAGCTTCGCTCAGTTAGACGGCTTTTATTACAAACCCCGTATCGACAAAGAGCTTCTCAATAAATACAGCGATGACCTCATTGCCCTGTCCGCCTGCCTGCACGGCGAAGTGCCGTATCAGATAGGCCGTAACAAAGATATGGCGGCGGCCGCCCTTGCCGCGGGTGAATTCAAAAAACTTTTCGGCGACCGTTTTTACCTGGAGATTCAGGAAAATGGTCTGGAGGAGCAACGCGTTGTCAACAGTGGTTTAAAAGAGCTTGCCGGCCAATTGGATATCCCCTTGGTGGCCACCAATGACTGCCACTACCTGAACCGGGAAGACTCCCACGCCCATGAGGTTTTACTCTGTATCCAGACAGGTAAGACCATGCAGGATCCCAACCACTTTAAATTTTCCACAGATCAGCTCTACTTCAAATCCCCGGCCGATATGCGCCGCGACTTTGCGGATTGTCCTGAGGCCATTGCCAACACCGTTGTCATTGCCCGGCGCTGTAACCTAGAGTTGGAATTCAAGGAAAATTATTTCCCCATCTTCAACCCGCCTGCGGGTGAAACCAGAGAATCTTTCTTCGAAAAACAAGCCAGAGAGGGTTTTGAAAAGCGGCTTGCCGAAATGAGTAGCCAAAGGGAAGGGGATTTTAGCGGCGCGGAAGAAAAGATATACCGCGACCGCCTTGAACTGGAAATTAACGTCATCAAGGTCATGGGCTTTCCCGCCTATTTTTTGATCGTTGCCGATTTTATCAATTGGTCAAAAAAACAAGGTATCCCTGTTGGACCGGGCCGAGGCTCCGGCGCCGGCAGCCTGGTTGCTTTCTCAATGCGGATAACCAATATCGATCCCATTTTACACGGTCTTATATTTGAACGTTTTTTGAATATAGAGCGACAGGGAATGCCAGATTTTGACATTGATTTCTGTCAGGAACGCCGGGGCGAAGTTATCGATTACGTTAAAAGCAAATATGGCGGCGAGGATCATGTGGCCCAGATCGCGGCCTACGGTTCAATGAAGGCCAAGGGGGTTATCCGCGATGTCGGACGGGCCCTGGCCATGACCTATGGCGATGTTGACCGTATCGCCAAGATGATTCCCAACCAATTGGGCATCACCCTGCCGGAGGCCCTGAAACAGGAGCCGCGTCTGAGTGATTTAATGAAGCGCGATGAGCAGGTCAAAGAGTTGCTCTCCATCTCCATGCGCCTGGAGGGATTACCGCGCCATATCTCAACCCATGCCGCCGGAGTGGTCATCTCACCTGGGGTGATGATGGAATATCTGCCGGTCTGCCGGGGCCCCAAGGACGAGGTTATCACCCAGTATGACAAAAAATATACGGAGATGACAGGGCTGATCAAATTTGATTTCCTGGGTTTAAAAACCCTCACTGTTATCGAGCGGGCCATTGTGCTGACTAGCAGGGTTATCGGCAAACGCTTGAATTTTGACACCATTCCCATGGACGATGTCAAAACCTTCAAACTACTGCGCAAGGGCGATGCCCTGGGAGTATTCCAGTTGGAAAGCTCCGGCATGCGAAAGCTTCTGGTTGATATGCAGCCAGAGATATTCAGCGATCTTGTCGCCCTGGTGGCTCTTTATCGGCCAGGCCCCCTGGAAAGCGGCATGGTGTCTGATTTTGTCAATACCAAACACGGCAGGATGCGGGCCAAATACCCCCTGCCCCAGCTTGAGCCAATTTTAAAGGAGACATACGGCGTTATCGTTTACCAGGAACAGGTCATGAAAATTGCCAATGTTCTGGCTCTCTACACCCTGGGCGATGCCGATATTCTCCGCCGGGCCATGGGCAAAAAGATCCAGGCCATAATGGATGCCGAGAAGAGTAAGTTCATGGCCGGCACCCAAAAAAACAATATCCAGCAGGACAAAGCGGAATATATATTTGACCTGATGGCCAAATTTGCCGGTTACGGATTCAATAAATCGCATAGCGCTGCCTACGCCCTTATCTTATACCAGACCGCCTACCTAAAGGCCCATTACCCGGCCCAGTTCATGGCAGCCCTGCTCTCCTGCGATGTCAATAATACCGACAAAATTGTCCTCTATATAAATGAGTGTAAATTGCACGATATTGAGGTTCTGCCGCCGGATATCAACGAGAGCGACAGGGACTTTAATGTTATTGCTGAACGTATCCGTTTTGGGTTGGCCGCCGTTAAAAATGTGGGTGGCGCGGCGCTTGATTCAATTATTGAAGAACGGACAAAGGACGGGGCATACAAATCTCTAGAGGATTTTTGCACCAGAGTTGATTCCCGCCGGGTTAATAAAAGGGTAATTGAAAGCCTGATTAAAGCGGGGGCATTTGACTCTTTAAAAATTAAAAGGTCACAGCTTTTCGCCATTATGGATCAGGCTATGGAGCAGGCCCAGGCCGCCCAGCGCGACAAACAAAGCGGCCAGATGCCCCTTTTTGGTACAATCCCAGAGGAAGAGGCAGGTACGCCCGGCGGTATTGCCCTGCCCGATATCCCTGAGTGGCATAAGGATAAGCTGTTGGCAGCGGAAAAAGAGATGGTTGGTTTTTATCTATCGGGCCACCCCTTAGATAAATACCAGATTGAATTAAGAGAATTGGCAGATGATGATCTGGCGGGTATAGCGGCCAGTAAACACGAACACCAGGTCAGAGTTGGCGGTCTTATCCGCTCTTACAAGGAGCATAAAAGCAAGAAAAGGGAGTCTATGGCCTTTATCACGCTGGAAGATCTCAGCGGCAGTATTGAGGTAATTGTCTTCCCCAGGCTCTTCGCGGAATGTGCTGATCTCTTGACCGGCGGCGAGCCCTTAATTATTCAGGGACGACTGCAAACAGATGAAGAAAACGGCGGGGCCAAGGTCATTGCCGATACCGTTGACAGTCTGCCGGCAGCCAGACAGAAATTTATAGAGAGAACAACCATATTATTGCGGGCTGACGATATATCGCGTCTTAAGATGGAAGGTTTGAAACAGCTCATGCAAAAATTTTACGGATCCTGTCCGGTTAATCTGACCATCCATTTTGAAGGGCGCGGTGAGGTGGATATAGAAACTGCCAAAGATATGACAATCAGAGCATGCCGGGATTTTCGGGACGGCGTCAGCCAATTAATAGAACATAGTAAGGTAATATTTCATCCCCGGCAGGTCGAAGCACCCGCCAATAGCCGCATGAAGTGGCGGGGTAGGAGTTCAGCAGGCGGACTATGCTTTCCTAATCAATACCTGCCAGGCCCCATCGGCCAGTTGCTTTTTATCCAGGATTTCATGCCCTTCTCTGGCAAGGGAATCAGGAACATTGTTAATTGGCGGGCCGTCATCAATGATTAAGGACAAAATTTCTCCACCCTGCAGTTTTGCCAGTTGCACCTTGGTGTAAACCAGGTTCATTGGGCAGCTAACCCCACGGCAATTTTTTTCCGCCTGTATTTTTAAGGCTGCGGCCATTAAGTCATCTCCGTATTTTCTTGGTCATCCACCGGGGTAATCTGCTCAACACTCACCTCTCCATCTCTGATGAAAAATGATTTAATAGCGGGATCAGTTGCGGCAAGCGAGATGATAACATAGCTTATAGCAGGATCAAGTGCTAGCTTTATATCTTCCACCGAAGGCCTGGCCGGGGTTTCCGGATGGCTGTGATAGACCGCTTTTAACTTAAGTCCCTTGTCACGCATATCCCTGGCCGCCTGGAACTGTTCTGCGGGCTTCATACTGAAATGATCCGCCGCCGCATCGGTATTGGTCATTTCATAATGAGCAGTCACCCTGCCATCTTTTTCAGCCAGATAGCCGCAAACTTCGTGGGGCAGGCCCCTTTGGGCATGAGCAACAATCGCATCATGGACACTACGGTTCAACTTAATCATTCTTGCATTTCCCTTTATCCTCAGCCCTTGAGTTCGCAGACTGCCTGCTCCGCGTCCACAAGTTCCGTAATGGATGGATTATCACCGCATAAAGGACAGTCGCTTTGTTTACGCAGCTTTATCTTCTTGAAATCCATATTTTTGGCATTAAAAGTTAGCAGGGTGTTAGTCAACAGGGTGCCGGTGCCGGTGATAAATTTCAGGGCCTCGGCCGCCTGAATGGTACCGAGCATACCGGCAATAGCTCCAAGAACACCCGCCTGTGAACAGGTGGGCACCGCATCCGGCGGAGGCGGTTTCCTGAAAGAGCAGCGGTAACAAGCGCTTTCATGGGGAACAACGGTGGTAGTCTGACCGTCAAAACGGAGAATCCCCCCATGCGAAAATGGAATATTCTCCATAACGCAGGCATCATTAACCAGAAACTTGGTGGGAAAATTATCGGTGCCATCAATCACAAAATCGTAGCCACGGATTATCTCCTGGATATTATCCGCCATTAAATTCAACTGATAGGTGCGGATATCCAGATCTGGATTTATTGCTAGCATCTTTTCCCTTGCCGATTCAACCTTTGGCACATCTACATCCTTGGTAAAGTGGGCGATCTGGCGCTGGAGATTGGAGAGATCAACTATATCGCCATCAACAATACCTATCCTGCCAACCCCGGCCGCCGCCAGATACATCGCCACCGGACAGCCCAATCCGCCGGCGCCGACAATTAGCACACTGGCATCAAGCAGTTTTTCCTGGCCCTCAACGCCAACATCCTGCAGGAGAATGTGGCGGCTGTATCTTTCCAATTGTTCCGGTGAAAATTCTCTCATAATGTCTTCAGCCCCCTTTGCAAGTCATCCAGTAAATCTTCATAGTCTTCGATGCCGACGGACAGCCGCAGCATCGTTGATCTTAAACCCATGGCCGTTTTTTCCGCCTCGCCGTACTCCACAAAAATTGTGGAGGCAGGATGGAGAATAAGCGTTTTATTGTCATTTATATTTGTTGCCCTTTTAATTAATTGCAGACTATCCATGAGGGCAAAGCAACTGTCTTGGTCTGCCAGATCAAAGGTCAATACCCCGCCATATTTGCCATGGAAGAGTCGAGCGGCTATTTCATGATAAGGCGAACTGACCAGACCCGGATAATGAACAGCGGCAATATGCGGCTGATTTTCCAGGAAATCGGCAATTTTTTGGGTGTTAGCGCAAGTTTTATCTAGCCGCAGACTCAAAGTTTCCAAACCGAGTGTCTGGAGATAGGCGTTATGAGGAGACATACAGGCGCCGATATTCCGGTATACATCGGCCCGCAGAGCGGCAATAAAGGCCATTTTGCCAAAGGATTCTGCCTTGACCGCAAGCTTTGGAGACCGCAGCCAGTCAAAGGTGCCGTTATCGATAATAACCCCGCCAACTACGGTGCCGCCGCCAGAGATGGATTTCGTACTTGACAATATCTCGATATCCGCCCCGGCCTCTTTGGAATTAAAGAGGTAAGGCGTCATAACCGTATTGTCTAAAACAAGCGGCACTCCACGCTCGTGCGTCAGCCTGCTTATCCGGCCAATATCGGCTACTTCTAGATGCGGATTGGTCATACTCTCCAAAAATACCGCGCAGGTTTTGGCGTCAATTGCCCGTTCTATCTCGTCCAACTCGGACATGGAGACACATCTTGTTACCAGTCCCCACGGCTGCAGGGTTTTCTCAAAAAGGGCCAGGGTGTTACCAAAAATCTTCTTGGTCGTTACAATATTGGTGCCGCTGCCGGCCAATGCCATTATGGTATTACTGATTGCCGCCATCCCGGACGAGGTGGCAAGCGCCGCTAGCCCGCCCGATAATTCCCGCAGGCGCTGCTCAAAATCTTCAACGGTGGGGTTGGTAATTCGGGAATAAACGTGGGCCGGTTTTTTCCCCGCAAAGGATAATTGCAAAGACCTGGAATCGTCATGCTCAAAGGAGGAGCAGTCGTAAACCGGCACCCGCAGAGCGCCGTGAACATCCTTTTTAAACGGCCGGCGATGAATCGCCCTGGTCGCGAAACCGTACATTAAAGACTGCCCCCGCCCATGAAATAGAGGAAGTCAAGCTCATCATCCGCAGAGATCCCCGTTGTCTCATAGTCCTGACGTTCGATTATATCGCCGTTTAGCTGCACCGAGACCATTTCTGGGGATTCAACATTTTTTAACCGCAATAAATCAATAACTGTCAATTTTTCCGCCTCGATATCTTCAGCTTCACCATTAATTTTTATCCGCATTGTCTGCCTCCTTTTAACTTAATTCATTGACTACACTTTTTTATTTTTCCAAAGCCTTGACTCGCTCAGTGGCAATTGAAACGACTGCTTCTCGGTACTCAAAACCACGGAAGTCTCAACTTTACCAACGCCCGGCACCTCAATCAGGGTATCGATGAGAAAGTTCCGGTAGTCTTTGATTGTTGGACTAATAATTTTCAGAAAATAATCGTAGGCCCCTGAGACATTGTAGCACTCCATGACATTGGGGATTTCCCGGATACGCCGCAGAAAAGCCTCGGTGGTTTGGCGGTCATGAGGCTCCAAAGTTATGGAAACATAAGTAACAACCTCAAGACCGATTTTCTGCTCATCAATAATCGCGGTATATCTTTTAATAATGCCACTTTTTTTCAGGCGTTTCGTCCGCCCCAGACAGGCAGAAGGCGACAACTCAATTTTCTGAGCTAATTCAGCATTGGTGATGGTCGCGTCCCTCTGCTGTTGACTAAGAATGGCAAAATCAATCTCATCAAGGGCTTGGACAGGTTGGTCTTTTGCCATTTTGCGTAACGCCTCACTTTTTAGCGGCTTTCAGATTATGTATCGATGTTGGGAATATAATATCCACCCAAATAGCATCTGTCAAACTTTTTATTCGTATCAAAGCAAATTTATGCAATTATATTTCATCAAATGGCAGTTTGAGCAAATAATATGCTGAATTTCGGGAAGATTATAAGGGGCAAGAAGCACTCTGGTTCAGAATAAAAAAAAGCGGCCTTGGCGTAACAAACGCGAAGGCCGCTTCCGATAAACAACAGAGGCAGTTACTTAATAATTAATTTTCCGCAGCCACCACGCCAGAGATGGCGGGGATACGAATATCCTCTACCAGACGTTGGATATGCTCAGGCGGTTCTTTAGTCATACTGGAGACAACCAAGGCCACCGTAAAGTTAAACAACGCCCCAATCGCCCCGAAAGAGCCGGGAGAAATACCAAATAACCAATGAGCGGCATCGTCAGGCAGCATGGCGGTACTCTTAATAAATAACCAGCCTTTAAACCAGAAAATATAAACCAGGGTGGTGCCGAGTCCAGCCAACATACCGCTGATCGCGCCAATATTGTTAACCCTTTTCACAAAAATGCCCAACATCAGGGCCGGGAAGAGGGAAGATGCCGCTAGCCCAAAGGCCAATGCCACAACCTGAGCCGCGAAACCCGGCGGATTCATCCCCAGATAGCCGGCAACGACAATAGCGAAGCTCATGGCAATGCGGCTAGCCATAAGTTCCTGCTTATCGTTGATATTCGGCATAAAAACCCCCTTCAATAAATCATGAGAAATTGAAGAGGCAATGGCTAGCAACAGCCCCGCTGCCGTTGACAGGGCCGCCGCAATCCCGCCGGCCGCCACCAGGGCAATTACCCAATTGGGTAAATTGGCAATCTCCGGATTTGCCAACACCATAATATCGCGATCGACCTTGACCATTTCATTGCCTTTCCAGCCGAAAGCCTTGGCTTTAACAGCAAAAGCCTTATTTTTGCCGTAATACTGAATGCGGCCGTCATGATTCTTATCCTTAAATTTAAGCAAACCGGTCTCTTCCCATTTTTCAAACCAGGACGGCCGATTGGCGTACTTAAGATTACCTTGCGGCGAGCCGATCGGGCCTGTTTGAATGGTATTCACCAGATTTAAACGGGCCATGGCGCCAACTGCCGGGGCGGTGGTGTATAAAATGGCGATAAAGACCAATGCCCAACCAGCTGAAAACCGCGCGTCCTTAACCTTGGGCACAGTAAAAAAACGGGTGATAACATGAGGCAGTCCCGCAGTGCCAATCATCAAAGACATAGTGAGCAGGAACATATTCAGGGTAGAGCCCTTTTGCATAGTATAGGCGCTAAACCCCAAATCAACCAGGACATGATCCAGTTTATCCAACAGCATCATACCGCTGCCATCGTTCATCGTGCTGCCCAGACCAAGCTGCGGAATGGGGTTGCCGGTTAATTGCAGGGAGATAAAAACGGCTGGCACCGTATAGGCAAAAATAAGTACACAGTACTGGGCAATCTGGGTATAAGTAACGCCCTTCATTCCGCCAAGAACTGCGTAAATAAAGACAATAACCATCCCGGCAATCAGGCCGTGGGCAAAATCAATCTCCAGAAAGCGGGAAAATGCTACGCCGATCCCCTTCATCTGCCCGATAACGTAGGTAAGCGAGGCGACAATCAGACAGATTACCGCCACTATCCTGGCCCCTTTGGAATAAAAACGATCGCCAATAAATTCAGGCACCGTAAACTTGCCGTATTTACGCAAATATGGGGCAAGAAGCATGGCCAACAGAACATAACCACCTGTCCAACCCATGAGGTAGACCGAGGCATCAAACCCCTTAAAGGCAATCAGGCCGGCCATTGATATAAAGGAGGCGGCACTCATCCAGTCGGCGGCGGTCGCCATACCATTCAAGATGGGGTGGATGCCCTTGCCGGCCACATAAAATTCAGAGGTAGTACTGGCGCGGGTCTTGAGGGCAATAAATATGTAAAGCGCGAAAGTCGCGCCAACAACTAGAAAAGTCAGTGTCTTAAGATCCATTTATTTCTCCTGTTTAAAGCCTTACGACTCATTTTTCGTCAAAAAAACAAGAAATTTCAGAAAAACCTTGAGAATGGCTGACTCGCACCTATATTTAAGGCGCTTATCAAATCACTGTAGTTTTCCCGTTTATTGGGCCTGGCCTAGTCTTCTTCAACGTGATATTTTTTATCAAGTTTATTCATTTTATTGGCGTAAAAGAAAATTAAGGCCACAAATACATAAATGGATCCCTGTTGGGCAAACCAAAACCCCAGTTTATAACCGCCCAAATGGATACTGTTTAAAGGCTTGGCTAGTAAAATGCCAAAGCCAAATGAAACAACGAACCAGACAATTAAACACCCGATTACCAACCGGATATTGGCCTTCCAATAGGCGCTGGCATCTCTCATATCATCCCCCTTTAAATTGAATTAATTTTATGCCAATATGGCAGCTTGAATACATCCTCAACTTTCTTTACCATAGGGATTTCTACCCTGTCAAGTAATTCAGGCATAAATACCTACAAAATGGTAGTTTTCCCTACACTAAACATCAGGGTAAAGATTATGGGCAGAATTGATAATTGGGGAAAAGAGGACACGAAAAAGGTTGGCGGTCAATAAACCACACGCCCATGGTTGCTGCTTGGGGTAAGACGCAGACACAGCCAATGCCGGAGAAAGTTTATAAAATAATTTTCCAGTTCCTGCCGGCCTTTAAAAAATCAGCCATGGTACGCACACCATACCTGCGCATTTTTTTAACCAGGAACAAGAAAAGGTAGGCGGTCTGGAGGGCATCGTCCATGGCGTTATGCTCCACAAACTCCGGCAGGTTAAATTCTTTGCTCAAAGCCGCCAGGTTATAGGAACTTCGCACATTGTAATGGTCGTAATAATGGCCGTGTTTGTATTCATTAAAGGCCATGGCCAGACGCATAGTATCCAGATATGGAGTTTGCAAAACCCCGCCCAGGATCTTTTTGGCGGCCCGGTTAATAAATTCAAAATCTAGCCGGACATAATGACCCGCCAAAAAGGCCATGCCGCAGAACTCAATGAAGTGAGGCAGCACAACCTTCAGGTCATCGGCCTGCATCAACTCTTGTGGGGTCAAGCGATGCACCAGGGTACTTGGTGTATGCGAATTATTTTCCGGCTTGACCAGGGCGTAAAAGGTCTCGGCGCCTGATATCTGCAAATTGCTGATACGCACCGCGCCAATGGCAATAATTTCATCTTTTTTTTTACTGAAACCGGTCAGCTCCGTATCAAAAACGATGAAATCGTACTCGCCCAAGGGGCTTTCGGCGGAAAATTCCCGGAAATAACGGTTATTCTGCCTAATGAGAGGATGGGGGGCTTTTCTGGCCTTAAAAAAATCAGTAAACACATAACCACCGTAAAATGTACCCCGGACACCACAATTGATGCGCCGCCGCAGAGCTAATCCTACAGCTCGGCGAGATGAAATTCCTGCTTAATAAATTCCTGTAAGCGGCTAATCACCGCAAAGGCCTCTTTCAGGGTCTGCCGCTCCAGGTCTGAAAGATCGCCGGGTTTTATATAATTATCCGGTTCATGCCCCCCATCCATTTGGTGCAATTGATGTACCAAACGCACCTGCATCAAAAACTCGTAGGCCTCAACAAGCTCCATCCCCAAGGACTCCGGAATATAGCCGCCCTGCCCCAATACCTGTAGACGGGCCATGGTATTGGTCTCGTCAACACCATATTTGAGAGACAGCAAACGGGCAAAGTCCACAAAAAAAACCATACCCTTTCTTTTAAGGTCAAATGTGTCTTTGTGCCTGCCGTCCTTCTCCACGACAAAATTTTTAAAAAAACTTAAAGGCGGCCGCGATGCCAGACAATTACGGGCCATATGCATCAGGAAAAGATCCTCCCGCTTGCTATACCCCAAGACCTCGCTCCTTAATTCAGCGGCTAATTCCACCGCCCCGAATTCCGCCTTAAAATCAAAAAAAATAGTGGAATTAAGCACACTTTCCGGAGTGGGAGTCCTGCACCAGGCGCGAAAATAGCCCTTCCAAACTGCCAACGGCTGCCGCCATTTTGGATTTGAGGCCATTATATCGCCGGGGCAGAGCGGATAGCCGCATTTTACCAGATGGCCAATGACCGCCTCGCCAAATGATCTAAAAAACTCTGCCGCTCGAAGATTTTTAACCTCATCGTCCGAATCAGCGTAGAGAATGGCATTATCCTGGTCGGTTTTAAATGTCTGTTCCCGGCGCCCTTCACTACCCATGAGCAGCCAGCAGAAAGGTAGTGGCGCGGCGCCATATTCCTCAAGCAAAAGAGACAGCATCTTTTCCAGAATATGATCGTTTAGAACGGCAATCATCCGGGTAATATTATTGGCCTTGGCCCCCTCCTCAATCAGAGAACGCACCACCTGATATATTTTTGCCGACAAATCATAAAGTCCACTGACCCGCCGCTGAGCGCCAATTTCACGGAACAAATAGAGCGGCGATGTCCCCTGGGTGACCATAATATCGTGAGTGGTAATCATCCTGACAATCTCACCGCCCTGCTCAACAGCCAGGTGATGCACCCGCTTTTTCATCATCTGTAGAATGGCATCAAAACATACCGCCTGACTGGAAATAGTCTGGACGGGCGCGGTCATAATTTCAGCGACATCGGTCTGGTAAACAAGCCCCCTGGCCACCACCTTACTCCGAATATCTCTGTCGGTAACAATGCCAATAATTTTGCCATCGTTGTCCGTCACCAGAAGAGAACCAATTCTCTTCTCCGACATTATTACAGCGGCCTCCCGCACAGCGGTTCCTGCAGGGATGGTAAATAGGCGCCCTTTGGCAATTTTCCCGATGGTGGCAGAAAATAGATATAAACCGCTTTCAGTTTTTGTACTTATTTTATGCTGCCGGAATTCGGCATAGACATTTTTAACCATCTTGGCTGACATTGTCCGGAGAAAATATTGGCTGAACTCGCGATGCCGCGCCAATAACTGCAAAAAATCGTCCTTACTTATCAGGAAACAAAAGGTGTCCTCCACCGTCTCCACATTGAGGTTGGCCCTGGTATTCTGGATAATTGGCAGAGCGCCAAAATATTCCCCCCTGCCCCGATAATCGTTCAATGATATCTCATCATCCGCGTCTTTGAGATAACTCTTAACCCCGCCCTGCTGGATGAGATAGAGATAATCAACCGTTGAGATCCCCTGCTGAAACACAATAGTTCCCTGGGGAAAGAAATCTATCCGACACAGGCGGGCCAGGCGGTAAAGAGCCCGCGAATCAAGGCTGTTAAACGGCAGAGCGCTCTGCAGAAATTTAACAATGACCGTCAGGGGCGGACTATATGAATCTTCATCACTGGCCATGGATATTTTCTATTTTTTTTCGATGGTTATTTTCCTTTGAACCGGAAATATCCTCAAGAACAAAAAGGCGGCCAGGGAAATCTGCACGGCCAGCATGATGAGCGGTAATGCCGCATAATTTTCGGGCCGAATCAAAGCCAGACATGACAGGACAAAAAGGAACTGATAGCCGCGCCGCCGGAAATTCCAGACCTCAAAAAGGATGTAGACATTGATGGTCGGCACCACCAGAGAGGCAAAAAAGTAAAGATCAAAACGGCCAAAGGACACGGCCGCCCAGGTCTTATCGATGGTCATCACCAGGAGGGCCAGAGACAGAAAGTAGTTGATATATCTGTACGTTACACGGTCATCGGGCAACGGGGTATTATTGAGACAGAAAGCGAGCTGCGCCTCGTTATCGTCACTCCGTAACAGCCGCCATACCTGCTTTTTATCCCGCCCGGCCCGGAGGAGCCTATCCACTTCCCTGCTTATATTTTCCATATCTTGTCACCTGGTTATAAATCTATAAGCTGCCAGGTCATCTTTTAGATGACCCATATTGAACACCAATTATGACGATAAACGATAAAAATTACCCGGTCAAACTCTACCAATATATACCCCTCAAAACTACCCATATTTTTTATTTGACATTTTTGGTAAATAAGAATATCCCACTATGTAGTAATACTAACATTGCGTCATCAAGAATGGCCTTGATCTTTCAATTATCTGGTGCCGCCAAATTGGCCATCATACTGGTTTGTCATCTTGTTCACAGCCCCCTCTATAACTGCAAATAAGGACGAATATGAAAGTACAGATTGGCCCGATAACCCGGCTTGAAGGGCATCTCAGTATTAACACTACGGTGGAGAATAATATTATCACCAATGCCCAGAGTGTTGGTGAGATGTTCCGTGGTTTTGAGATTATTTTGCGGGGGCGCGACCCCCTGGATGCCCAACAGATTACCCAACGTATATGTGGTGTCTGTCCCTACGCGCATGCCATCGCCTCCTCCTATGCCCAGGAAAATGCCTTTGGCATTAAGACGCCGCCCAATGGCCGGATTATGCATAACCTGATCCAGGGCGCCAATCATCTTTATGACTATCTTCTCCATTTTTACCAGCTTTCCGCCCTCGATTTTATTGATGTTACCGCCATCCTCAAATACTCAGGTTCCGATCATAAACTAACGGCATTAAGGGATTGGGTAAAAGCGGAGCTTGCCTCGGGCAGACCCTTTCCGGCGGCTCCTTTTCTACCGCGTCTTTCCGGCAAATATCTTGCGGATACAGACTTGAATATCGGCGCCTTAAAACATTATATGGAGGCCCTTGAAATTCAGAAAAAAGCCAACAGGGCCTCGGCAATTTTCGGTGGCAAATTCCCGCACTCAACCGCTATATTTCCAGGTGGCTGCACCCAAAACCCCAATATTGACCACATTTCTTCCTACCGCTCTCTGATCTTCGATGTCAAGGAATTCATTCACCAAAAATATATCCCTGATATCCTGGCGGTTGCCCAAGCCTTTCCGGAATACTGGAAAATCGGCAGAAGTCAAGGCGGTTTTCTCTCCTACGGTCTTCTCCCTTTTGGCCCGGAGCCGGACAGCGCCAGGTTATTTGCCCCCGGCGTGATCCTAAACGGCCAGAGCGAAGCGGTTAATTTTGAGGCCATAAAGGAGGATGTTAAATACTCCCGTTACTCGTCCCCTTCGGGCTTGAAGGTACGGGATGGCGCTCTGACCCCAGCGCCGCACAAGGAGTCTGCCTACTCTTGGATCAAGGCGCCACGCTATAACGGCCATATGGTGGAGGTTGGGGCCGGGGCGCGGGTGTTGGTTGATTATACGCAGGGCCACAATCCTACCATCAAAAAACTGGTTAATAAATACGCAAAGATTGCCGGCATCGGTGTGGACGGGCTTAATTCCGTATTTGGCCGTCACCTGTGCCGGGCGATATCCGCCGTGGTTATTGCTGATTTTCTTCTTGCGGAGACCGAGCGTCTTGATCCCAAAGCCCCCGGTATGGCAATATATGAGCTGCCGGAATCCGGAGAAGGATTTGGAGCGACAGAGGCTTCACGCGGGGCCTTACTGCATTATATCAGGGTAAAAAACTACAAGATTGACCGTTATGAATGTGTGGTGCCGACTACCTGGAATTGTTCGCCGATGGATGACAAAGATCAGCCGGGCGCCCTGGAATCAGCCCTGATTGGCACCCGGGTGGAAAATCCGGCCGAACAGATAGAGGCAAACAGGATCATTCACTCTTTTGATCCATGTCTAGCTTGCGCCGTACATTAAACAGGTATCCTTACCAACGATTGTTTGTTGTTCCCAGGATGAAATAAAATATTATGGATTCTGTGTTTGCGTTATGTAAGAGTGCTTTTTAAAAAAATTCTTGTTTTTTTGTGACAGAAAATTGGCTCTAAAGAAACTAAAACATTTGTGAGGAAATAATGCCAGATCTTGACCGGCGAAAATTTTTGAAATTGGCTCTTTGTCTAAGTAGCGCCTTCGGGATTTCTAACCTGCCGGAATCCGTTCAGGCCGCCTTAAGGGAAATTGACGCGGCAGCTATTCCCACTCTGGTATATCTCCATGGCCAATCCTGTACCGGCTGCTCAATTTCTCTTCTACAAGCCGATGATCCCAATGCGGTAACCATGATCACCGAATATTCCAAGTTGGCATTTCATACCGACCTTTCCGCAACATCAGGAAAGCAGGCCCTGTCTCTCATTGAAGAGTATTTTTCCGGCAGGGCGGGGAAATATTTCCTGGCAGTGGAGGGCGCCGTCCCCTACGATATGCCTGAAGCCTGTGTAATAGGCAATAAGACATTTGCCGACCATCTGATGGCGGCCGCAAAAACTATGGAGGGGGCTGTGGCGATCGGCACCTGCGCCTCCTATGGCGGTATCCCCGCCGCTGAAGGCAACCCAACCGGCGCCGTTAGTATCAAGGAATTTTACAAACGTCAGGGGCTGAAACCGCTAATCATTAATATCCCCGGCTGTTCCGTACACCCGGACTGGGTGTGGAAGACCGTTATCCACCTTGTCCGCTTGGGCCTGCCAGACCTAGTTAACGGTCAACCGAAACTGTTTTTTGAACGCAAAATTCATAATCAATGCCCCCGTTATCACGATTTTCAACAGGAGATATTTGCCAAAAACCTTGGTGACAAGGGTTGTCTATTCAAACTCGGATGCGTAGGCCCGGATACCTACGCCGACTGCTCAACCCGTTGGTGGAACAGTCGGCAGGATTGGTGTATTGGCGCTAATGCGCCCTGTATTGGCTGCGCCTCACGTCTTTTCGCCTCCAAAAAGGATTTTTCATTCTACCGGCATCGCAAGGGGTAGACGAAAAAATCACAAGGAAAGCAATGAAAAAATATTCTTTAAACAAATTTTCAGTGGGGCACAGAGTAGTGTTTGCCGTATGTGTGGCGCTTACACTCCTGCTACTTACCTGTATTCTTCTGCTCAACAATTTTGTTGAGCGGCAGTTAAGCAACATTTATCTTGATTCTGTCCATACCCTTTTTACCTCCCTTGAAAACGGGGCTAAGGGATCGCTAGAAAAAGGACAGATGAAAAATTTTCGTAGTCTCCTTAAGCGGCAAAAAAAGATTAAGGGGGTTATGGAAGTGGCCCTGTTTGATCATAATGGTTCAGCTACTCTTTCCTCTCGCGGCGGCAAGAATTTACCGAACGATTTACGTCCTGCACTTGTCTCTAGACTCAAGAAGGGGCTTGAGCCGGTATGGGAAAGGGAGGGGGCGATACTGAAAATATCGGCTCCGCAGGTTGTTGTGCCTGACTGCATCCGCTGTCACCCCGCCTGGAAAGAGGGCAAGATGGGCGGCGTAATCTCACTTACATATAATCTTGGTTCTCTCAACGCGACAATTTGGCGGCTGCAAATTTTTATGTCCGCCGGGGCCTTGCTTCTCCTGATTCTTATCAGCACTATCATTTATGCTGTTATGCGAAAATTCGTCAGTACCCCCATAGATACTGTTATAGAACATCTTACCAGAAGTGCAGGGAGCGTGGGACAGGCCGCGCACCAATCTGCTTCAAGCAGTGAATCTCTGTCCGATAACGCCGCCCGGCAGGCCGCATCACTGGAAGAAACTTCCGCCTCATTGGAAGAGTTGTCGGCAATGACCAAAATGAATGCCGAAAACGCAGGTGCGGCGGATCAGCTTATGACAGAAACCAATCTCGTAATGACAAACTCAAACGAGACCATGGACAAATTGCAGTCCGCTATGACTAAAATAGATGAGAGCCACAAAGAGACCTCAAATATTCTTCAGACTATTGACCAGATAGCCTTCCAGACCAATCTTTTGGCCTTAAATGCCGCTGTTGAGGCTGCACGAGCTGGTGAAGCCGGAGTGGGATTCGCCGTTGTTGCCGAAGAAGTACGCAGCCTCGCCCAACGCACGGCGGAAGCGGCCAAACAAGTGACGGAGATGCTGACCCTCAACAGTGAACGGATTGCCAACGGCGTGGATTTTGTCACTCAGGCAGGCGATGCTTTTGGCAATTCTGCTGAGCATACGGGAAAGACGGCCCAACTCCTGAGCGAAATCGCCGCTGCCTCCAAGGAACAGTCAGCGGGGATTGAACAATTGACCAAGGCGGTACACGACCTTGATATTGTAACCCAACAAAACGCCGCCGGGGCAGACGACGCCTCGTCAGTAGCCCATGATATGGAGCAGCAATTCGCCAATCTTTCTGGGAATATCGACACCCTGGTTAGATTAGTAAAAGGTGAGCATGGTAATTGACTTTCATACCCATATATTTCCGGACAAGATTGCGGCCAGTGCCATCCCCCGTCTGGAGGAAGCCGGCGGCATAAAGGCATTCTGCGATGGTACCCGCCGGGGATTGCTAGAATCCATGCAACACGCCGGGATTGCTAAAAGTGTTGTCTGCACCATCGCCACCAAACCGGAGCAATTCGAGACAATACTGACCTGGGCCGATTCACTGAGGAGTGAACAACTTATTCCCTTCCCCTCCGTTCATCCCGCCGCCCCGGACTGTCTCACGCAAATTGACCGGATAAAAAAGGCCGGGTTCGTGGGAATTAAGCTGCACCCTTATTATCAGAATTTTTTTATTGATGATGACCGTTTAATGCCCATATATGAGAGAATTAGCGGTCATGGCCTGATTCTGCTTATGCATACCGGTTTTGACTTGGCCTTCCCCAAAATTAGACGGGCCGACCCCGCCAAAATTATCAAGGTTGCCTCCAGGTTTCCGCAACTTAAGTTGGTAACTTCTCATCTTGGAGCATGGCGTCTGTGGGACGAGGTTTTGGCACAGATCTGCGGCAGGGAAATTTACATGGATATATCGTTTGCCCTGGATATTCTGGAGCCTGAGAAAGCCAGGACAATCATCAGCGAACATCCACCGGATTATATCCTTTTTGCCAGCGATTCGCCGTGGACAGATCAGGCGGCAACCCTGGAATTACTGGCTCAACTTGAATTGGAGCCGGAGTTGCATGCCAAAATATTGGGAGGCAATGCCCGCAAGCTGCTAGAGCTGTAAAGTTTGGCATCTAGCATTCCGGAGCACAGCCCCTTTTAGTTCCAGGTGGGCAGTGATACCCGGACAGTGGTGCGGCCTGCCACCGTGGTATTCAGCTCGATCTTCCCTTGCTGAAGTTCGACCAATAATTTGGCCGAATACGTCCCCAGACCGGTGCCATGATCCTTGCCGGCGGTAACGTATTTATCAAAAAAATACGGCCTGATCGCTGCCGGTATCTCCCCGGAGTTTTCTACCTCCAGTTCAGCACTCTCTCCGGCCCGCAAGCGAACCTGCAACTTCCCTCCCGGCAAAGATGCCTCCACGGCATTTTTTATAAGATTTGCCACCATGGTATAGCAGAGCATATCTTCGCCGCTGATTATCACCTCATCTTTACCATTCTTTCCCATGGTAAAATCGACAAACAGCTTTTTACAATTAATCATGTTGGCCATATCGGCTAGCACCCTGGTTATAATTTTACCCAGATCAACGGCGTTTGGCCGCAGGACGTACATGCCCTGCTCAATCTTAAACAGATCAAAATAACGGTTTATCATGTTAAGCATGGTAAGACCGGCGCTATGGATCGCTTCCACCTTGCTGAGATGCTCATCGTCAAGACCGCCCATCATCAACAGCAACTCACTATTGCCTAGCACGGCGGTAAGGGGATTCTTCAGATCGTGGCGGTATATCCTCTCCACCTCGTCACGCAGTTTGGCGGCTTCCAGAAGTTCTTTATTCTGGGCCGCCAATTGCGCCTGCGCCTCTTGCAAACGCAGGTGTGTCCTTACCCTGGCCTTGACCTCCATGATCTCAAACGGCTTGAGGATATAATCCACCGCCCCGCCGGCAAAGCCCTTAACCTTATCCTGGGCCGCATCGATAACGGTGAGAAAGATCACCGGAATATGCCGGGTGACCGGGTTTTTCTTTAAGGCCTGTAATACAGCGAAGCCATCCATTCCCGGCATAATTATATCCAACAGGATCAGATCGGGATATGGCTCGTTAACCAGGGCCATACCTTCGGCACCGCTAGTGGCAACACTTACCGCGTACTCATCATGCAAGGCATTACTCAATACTTTGATATCACTCGGCGTATCATCAATAATCAGAAGACGGTTCTTCATGGTATCACCTCCATATTTGCCATTAACTCCGTAAGCAGCCGTTTGGCGGCAGTAAAATCAAGATTCGTAATCTTATGGCCCAAGTCCTCTGTTGCCGGCGGGAACATCTCCGCAAGAACTGGAGCCAA
The DNA here is from genome assembly GCA_013151175.1 of Deltaproteobacteria bacterium. Classification (GTDB taxonomy): domain Bacteria; phylum Desulfobacterota; class Desulfobulbia; order Desulfobulbales; family VMSU01; genus JAADIV01. Next base: position 23,550 of record JAADIV010000218.1, read on the forward strand.
TTTAGTAAATAACGACTCGGCGTCAATATCATGAAGCTGCACCAAGCGCAAAAGCTCCCGTAAATCCTTGTTCATATCAGCCTTATTAGAGGCGGTTAACTCTGCTGCCACTACTTCCTTACCACCAATCAGCCTCTCAACACTTACCGATAGAGCTTCCAGGTGTTCAGCAATTTCTACAAGCAGATTCCGGTAATCGGCAGCATGACCAAGGATGGCCTGTTCCAGACGTATGGCGGCATTGTGTACGGCCATGGCGCCCAAATTGCCGCTTACCCCTTTCAGGGTGTGGGTAAGACGATGGGCTTTATGCCAATCATCCTGAACCAGGGCTAGCTCAATCTCGGCTGCCTTATTTTTATTATCACGGCAAAATTCCCCCAATAACTGCCAATACAAATCGATATTACCGGCCAGGCGGCGTAGAGCCGCCTCACAATCAAGAATGGCGGGGCATTCGTCAATCTTTACAGCGGTATTGGCAGCCTTTTCCTCGCTGTTGTCTTTTAACCAACGGGACAAGGTTTGGCGCAGGGCATCAGGGTCAAGCGGTTTGGTAACATGACCATTCATGCCGGCGGCCAGGCTCTTTTGCCGATCAGCGCTAAAGACGTGGGCAGTCATGGCGAGAATTGGCATCTTCTGATATCTCCCGCCCATGGCCCGTATTTTCCTGGTGGCGGTAAGACCGTCCATTTCAGGCATCTGGATATCAAGCAAGGCCAAATCATACTCCTTTTTCTGAATCATGTCTAGCGCCTCGGCACCATCACCTGCAGTATCAACCAACACCCCCCATGATTGTAAAAGTTCCCGAACCACCTGCAGGTTAAGATGATTATCCTCCGCCACTAAAATCCGGCAACCGGCAATGCCGCTAGGTGACCTGCCCCGGCTAGCGCCTTTAACAACGCCCGGCCTATCGGTGCCGCAAAAAATATTTACAATCATGTCGAGCAGCGTGGAGCCGGTAAAAGGTTTCAATAATAGCGGCAAACCGTTATCACTATCTTCCAGCTCGGAATCGCCATAGGCGGTCATTAAAATGATGGCTGGCAAGGTCTCCAACTCCAACTTCCGGCGCAGATGGTGAATGGTCTCAATACCGCTTGCGCCGGGGAGATTCCAGTCCATAAGAATCAGATCAACGACCACCTCATTTTCGCCCGTGAGCAGCATTTCTGCCTCCTCACCGCTAACGGCCGTGGTAACCCGGAAGCCAAAACGATCCAACATCTCGCTTATAATCCGCAGAAAGGTCTCGTTGTCATCCACCGCCAATACCCTGAGTCC
>JAADIV010000183.1:0-308 GCA_013151175.1 Deltaproteobacteria bacterium
GAGGATGCCAATGATAAAGGCGCCGCCAAAGACCGTAAACGGACTCATATAGACATTGGCGGTCTTAAAGAAAAAACCAGACTTTTTGATTCTAAAGGTATCCACCTTTTGGCCGTTAACATAAACAGCCATCATGGTATCAGGGGCCAGATTTTTATAGGGGGCCATGGCAATCGAGAACTTGCCCGTCGCCTTATCAAGAGTCAGAGATACCCCCTTGTTCCAGGCCTCCGGCTGTTGACTGTAGCCGGTCATAATCATACGGGCATTACCGCCGCCCAGTGGCTTTTCTTTGGAGACAGTATTGA
>JAADIV010000183.1:324-3474 GCA_013151175.1 Deltaproteobacteria bacterium
AATTTCTTTTCATGGGTAAAGGCCAGAAATTTCCATTGAGCCGCCGAGTTAATCGGACCAAGCAAACCCTTTATCTGCGGGTTAATGTCGGCCCATTTTTTAATTTTATTGACCTTGACCTTATACTTGAACGGCGGAAAGGCAAAGATGCCGTCTGTCTGCCCCTTCCAGACCACTTTGGGGGTGGCCAATGAATCAGGAACGTTGGTAATTATATAATAATTTGGCGGAATGGAGGTATTACCAAAGACGTTTTTACCGTTCTTGCCATTGACCAGCCTTTTCTTCTCCTTGGGGCCAAGGGCATTGCCCGGGCTGAACATCTTTGCAGAGCTGATTACGACATAGAGATTCTTGCCGGGGGCTATTTTCCCCGTCACGCTGATTGTACCGCCGGCAGTGATTGTTTCAGTTCCTAACTTTGCCTCCATTGCCTGCGTTCCGGAACAGGCAAAAAACAGACAAGCGATTATTAGACCACAGACCATCGAAATTCGTCTCATACCATACCTCCTCTTATTTCCTCTGATTAATGCTCTTGTTTTACAGATAAATTTCAGGGCTGCCGGCTGTTACAGCACCCCTCCCCCTCAGGTAATAAACATATTTTTTCTGTGGCACCTCCTTTGGCCCGGTCTGATCTGCGGCTGAATAGTTACCCAAAAATTAATCTGTCATCTCCACAATTTTAGCCCCGCCTATATAATCACGGCTCTTAAAACCGGTCATGCGGGTCATTTTGCGGGTAAGGGACTTGATTGCTTTAAGATTACGAATAATGGTTGCCATGTTTTCTGAATCCTCACCGCCCAGATCTTCTTCCAGCAGCTGCGCCGTACCCAGGGCGGCAAAAAGCGGCGAATTAATCTCGTGGGCCGCAGTGCCGGCCATTTCGACCACCCCCTGTAATTTAACCAGCTCCATCTTCTCCTCTTCATGCCGCTGCCGGTTGGTAATATCACGGATAATTTCGATGACAAATTCCACCCGCCCATCTTTATCAAACATGGGAGAGGCGCTTCTTTCAAACCAGTGCCGCCCATCGACAAGGCTTACCTCATGCACATAAACCGCGTTTGTCCCCGTCTCTAAAGCCTGCTCAACCGGGCAAAGTCCCCCTGCACCGTCAGCGGGACAGAGGTCGCTGTATTCCATCCCCAAAACCTCATTTTCCGGCTTGCCGAGCTGTTCCAGAACAATACGATTGGCCAGGACGATGTGTTTATTACGATCAACCACCAGCAGCTGCGGCCGGATACAGTCTAAAATGTCACTTAAAAAACGCTCATTATCCTCAATCTGATTGAACAGTAAATTCATTTTCTGATAGTTTCTGGCATTCTGAATAGCCGTGCCCCCGGCTTCGGAAACAGTTACGGCAAAATTAACCTCAGAACTGGTAAAACAATGAAATTCATCCGAGAGAATCCGCAGAACGCCTATCACCTCACCCCCCACCTTAACCGGCACCGCCAGCAGAGATTTAATCCCCTCTTGCACTATATGCCGTTTATTGCTGATCCGTTCGTCAGCGGCCACGTCATAAACAGCCAGAGGCTCCTGCGGCAGGACAAGCAGATTATCTTCCGTCTCAATATGAACCCGAGCAAGATAGTCCGCCGTTAATCCGTAGGCGGCAACCAGCTCCAGGTGATTACTCCGGGAAGACAGCAGACTGATAGTACAGGCTTTGGCACCAATGGATTGCGGAACCCGTTCAACAAAGGTGCGCAATACGGTGTCTAAATCAAGGGTTGAGTGAACAAGCCGGGTCAAGGCCTGAACCTCTTTCATAAAATCGACCTGATTCTCCATGGCGTTGAACATCCGGGCATTGGAGATGGCAATACCAACCTGTTCCGCCAGGGACATGGCAAAGGAAATCTCCTCATCGGTGAATAAACGGTGCCTTTTGGTTAAGAGACGCATAATACCGATAATCGAATCCTGAAAAAGGATGGGCAGACTTAAGATGCTCTTTACGCCCTCGCGGCAAACCGCCTCACTGCCATGATAACTGGAATTTTTATCAATATCGTTTTTAGCGACGGGGTAACCGGCCTTAATCATCTCCATGGTCTCGTCGGTGTCAATGGTCTGGCGAGACAGGTATTCAAGGGACAGCCCATGGGCCGCACCCATGACAAAGGTCTGGGTTGAAGAATCTAATAAACGAATGGTACAGGCATCCACCTCAAGGAGAGCGGGCAGAGCGCTGACAACGGTGTCCATCACCTGCTGATGATCAAGCACCATGGAAACCAGCTTCGTTACCTCCTGAAAGACCTTCAGGAACTGCCGTTCTTTACTCTGCACAGTTGTTACAGGCATCGGTTTTCATCCTTTTACACTCCGCAGAACCTGCTCCACCTTTGCCTCCAGCTCATCGCGGTCAATGGGCTTGACGCAATACTCATCGGCGCCTATACCCATGGCCTCCCGCGCCGTTTCAATGGTGGGGTAGCCGGTGAGCATGATGGCATGCATGGACGGCTGAATCTCCTTGAGCATGGCCAGCACCTCAATGCCGCTTAATTTTTTGAGCTTAATATCCAGAATCGCCAAATCGATTTTATGCCCCCTGGCAAAATCAATGGCCTCATCTTCCTCGGTAAAGGTGTGAACATTATGCCCCTTTTTGGTCAGAATTTTGCCGACAAGTACAGTCGCGTCCAAGACATCATCCAGGGCTATTATTTCGGCCATGATTTCACCTCTCCTAATAGTTCAGCGTCCTTACTGGCTGCAGCATCCTCCACCTCTTCCGCGCAGGGCAGGACAATGGTAAAGGTCGTACCCTGGACTTTTTTACTTAGTTTCTGATCCAGAGCCGGACTCTCAACTTCTATAGTGCCGCCATGATTCTTAATTATCCCATAAGAAACCGACAAGCCAAGACCTGTCCCCTTGCCCACCGGTTTGGTGGTAAAAAAGGGCTCAAATATTTTTGCCCTTACCTCTTCCGAAATTCCCTGGCCGGTATCACGCAGCCGGGCAATAACGTGCCTGTTTTTGCCGTCGTAATGAGTAGTAATAAAAATATCACCGCCGCCAAGCCCTTCCATGGCGTGACCGGCGTTATTCAACAGGTTGACAAATACCTGGCGTAATTTCTCAGCATCTCCAACAATCTCCGGCAGATCCTCGGCC
>JAADIV010000047.1 GCA_013151175.1 Deltaproteobacteria bacterium
GGCGTAATGGAGAATGGTGGCAAGTATGGAGGAGGTGGTGGTTTTACCGTGCGTGCCGCTTACCACCAGCGAGGTTTTGCCTGCCAGAAAAAACTGCGCCAGGGCCTGCGGCATGGACAGGTAGGGGATACGCCGGGCAGCCAGAGCCATGGCCTCGGGATTTTGTCTGGTAATGACATTGCCGACAATGACCAGATCCGGCGGCGGGGATAAATTCTGCGGCTTGTAACCCGCCATGACCCTGATATTTAGACGGGCCAGAAAATCACTCATGGGCGGATAGGCCTGCTGGTCGGAGCCGCTTACCTTGCAGCCTGCGGCCTGCAGCATACCGGCCAGAGCGCCGACTCCGGTGCCGCAAATCCCCATGAGGTGAACGCGGTTAACCTGGGCGGGGCAGTAATTTAAAGCGGGATCAAGAAGCACGGGGCGCTCGTCTTATGATTTGCCTGCGGTTTCTTTGATAGCGGTGAATACATCGTGAAAGGTCTTGCTGAAATTATCCGGTGACAACCGGCCGCTCTCAATAAACTTGACCACCACCTCTTTAGCCACCTTGAGAATGGCGTCATCGGTGATGGGCTTATTGTGATTTTGTTGATTGTTATTCTGATTGGCAGTCATAATATGTCGCCATAAACGGCCATTCGCCGTGTAGTTGCCGGAGAGTTCACGGCCTAAATTGCCAGGGACAGGAACACCTGCCGGCAGTAAGAAGGCCAATTCAAACCCGCCGACAGGCTTCATTGCCTTAGGAAAAACCGACGAAGCACTCCCTAACGGTGTTCAAGCTACCCCAGCTCTGTTATTGAGTCAAGGTCAAAAAAAAGGCCGCAATCAGTTAAGATCACGGCCTTTAAATATCAATGGTGCCGAAGAGAGGAATCGAACCTCCACAGGAATACTCCCACTAGACCCTGAACCTAGCGCGTCTACCAGTTCCGCCACTTCCACGGATTGAGGCAGTCTAATTTTTTCTGACTATTTGTCAAGCAAATTCTCCAGAAAGGCCTTTGCCGCGAGACTATTAGTGCCTTATGGCTGAATTTCTGTTATAAAAAAAGCAAAGATTTTTTGAGCGCGTAACGTCATGTCAGATAAGTGTCTGTCTAGCCCTTTAGGAATTTACCGTGCAAATATATACGGATACTCAAGATATAAAAAGTCCCTTCACCAGGCCTTTTGTGACCATTGGTAATTTTGACGGTGTCCACCTGGGGCATCAGCTATTATTCAATGATGTCGTAAATAAGGCCCGTATTTACAAAGGCACCAGTATCGCGATAACCTTTGCGCCGCACCCGTTAAAGGTTATTCGGCCGGAAAGCGGTATTAAACTGATTTCGACCTGTTCCCAGAAGCGGGAGCTAATCGCCCATGCCAATATAGACGTTCTGCTAATTATTCCCTTCACCAGGCCCTTTGCGAAAATATCGGCGGCAGATTTTGTCGATCAGGTCTTAATCAAGACAATTGGTGTGCGGGAACTGGTGGTTGGATATGACTACGCCTTTGGCAAGGGCCGCCAGGGTGATATTTCTTTTCTCAAGGAACAGGGGCGCAGGAAGAATTTTACAGTTGCGGTTATCGGGGCTCATTATGTTGAAGGAGTGGCCGTTAGCAGCACCAGGATCCGGGAGCTAGTCAGCCAGGGCCGGATGCGGGATGTAAAAAAATTATCGGGACGTTTTTATCAGATAAGGGGCGAGGTAAAAATTGGCCAGCAGCGCGGCGGTAAACTACTGGGATTTCCCACAGCCAATCTGCATATTTCCGCTGAAGATCTTTGTCCCAAACATGGGGTTTACGTGACTCAGGTGATATATGACGGTAAATGTTACGGCGGGGTGCTGAATATCGGCTACAATCCCACCTTCGCCGGTCAGCAGGTTTCTGCGGAGACTCATATATTTGATTTTAATCAGGATATATACGGCAAAGACATAAAAATAAATCTGCTCCAATATTTGCGCGGCGAACAAAAATTTTCCGGCCCGGCAGATTTGGCCAAACAGATCGGCCGGGATATTGAACAGGCCCGACAGGTTTTATCGCAGGCACAAAAGGAAATTCTCATTACCTGCAAAGACAAATTATAAGTTCAATCAATAAAAGGTCATTCAGCGTGGGGCAGGCAACCTTACTGAATTTCAAGAAAAAGCTTACAATAAAAGAGGGAAAAGATGGCAGAAGAGGCGCATAAGATTATCTATTCCATGATGCGGGTCAGTAAGTTATATGACCAGAAACCGGTCTTTAAGGACATCTCCCTGTCCTATTTCTACGGTGCCAAGATCGGCGTGCTGGGTCTGAACGGTGCCGGTAAAAGCTCGCTGCTCAGGATTTTGGCGGGGGTGGACAAGGAGTTTAACGGTGATATAAACCTGGCCCCTGGCTATAGCATTGGCTATTTGGCTCAGGAACCGGAACTTGATCCGGAGATTACGGTGCGGCAGGCCGTGGAGGTCGGTGTTCAGGAGACCATTGACCTGTTGGCCGAATTTAACCGGATCAATGAAAAATTTGCCGAACCCATGAACGACAATGAGATGAACGCCCTTATCGAGCGGCAGGGGGAGGTGCAGGAGAAGCTTGACCAGTTGCACGCCTGGGAACTTGATTCCCGTCTGGAAATGGCCATGGACGCCCTGCGCTGTCCGCCCGCCGACAGCATTATCGGGGTATTGTCCGGCGGTGAGAAGAGGCGGGTGGCTCTGTGCCAATTGCTGTTGCAGGAGCCGGATATTCTCCTGCTGGATGAGCCGACCAACCATCTGGATGCCGAAACCGTGGCCTGGCTTGAGCATCATCTGCAGCAGTACAAGGGGACGGTGATTGCCGTTACCCATGACCGCTATTTTCTGGATAATGTTGCCGGCTGGATTCTGGAATTGGATCGGGGTTGCGGGATTCCCTGGAAGGGGAATTATTCGTCCTGGCTAGAGCAGAAACGGAAGCGCCTGCAGAAGGAGGAAAAGCAGGAATCAAGCCGGCAGAAAACCCTGGCTCGGGAGCTTGAGTGGATTAAGATGAGTCCCAAGGGGCGGCATGCCAAGGCCAAATCCAGGATTAAATCGTATGAGAATTTGCTGAACCAGGGCGCGGATAAACGCCTGGATGATATGGAGATCTATATCCCGCCCGGCCCCCGTCTGGGCAAGGTGGTTATTGACGCTGAACACGTCAGCAAGGCCTACGGCGATAAATTACTGATGGATGATCTGAATTTTTCTTTGCCCGCCGGCGGGATTGTCGGGGTTATTGGCCCCAATGGGGCTGGTAAAAGCACCATGTTTAAGATGATTTGCGGCCTGGAAAAACCGGATGCCGGGCAGATAAGACTTGGTGACACGGTGCGGTTGGCCTATGTGGATCAGAGCCGGGATAATCTGGATCCGGAAAAGTCCATCTGGGAGGTCATTTCCGATGGCCGGGACACCATTATGTTGGGAGACCGGGAGGTGAATTCCAGGGCCTATGTGGGACGCTTTAATTTCTCCGGCAGCGCCCAGCAGAAGAAGGTGGGCTTGATGTCCGGCGGTCAGCGCAACCGAGTGCATCTGGCCCGGATGTTGAAGGAGGGCGGCAATGTCCTGCTGCTAGATGAGCCGACCAATGACCTGGATGTTAATACCCTGCGAGCCCTGGAAGAGGCTCTGGAAAATTTTGGCGGTTGCGTTGTGGTTATCAGTCACGACCGTTGGTTTCTGGATAGGATCGCCACCCATATTCTGGCCTTCGAGGGCGATAGCCGGGTGGTATGGTTTGCCGGTAATTACTCTGAGTACGAGGCGGATTACAAGAGGCGTTACGGTGTTGATGCCAGCCAGCCGCACCGGATAAAATACCGCCGGCTGACCAGATAGACGGTAAGCGGTCACAGGGCACACCTGCTACGAACGATGAGCAGGGCTTATGTAGCACCAGTACACGGCGCCCTGCCCATCGTCCACATCAGGCGCACCCTGCAACCGATTACAGCTTTTTCCTGAAATTCAGGT
>JAADIV010000057.1 GCA_013151175.1 Deltaproteobacteria bacterium
CAGGACGTAACTATTCAGCGTGATGTCTAAAAGTAACGATAACCCCAGGGCGTAACTGTTCAGCAGTGCTCCAGGTTCGTTCATTTAGGCCTTCGAAGCATACTTTGGTATTCGAGAAGGCCTAGGTAAGCGAAGACTCCGAATGGGCGAAGATGGGGTGCTGCTGAATAGTTACATCAGGACTATAAAAAAGGCCCCGCGTCCTTGATAGGAAGCGGGGCCTGGCTCACAAAAAGATCAGTGAGGTCTATTGGTTATTCCGGATCATCATGACAAAGGTCACAGTCCTGCGGAATGGCGTCACCCTTGGTGTCAACATGTGAGTCATCATGACAGCGCCAGCAGCCCCAGCCATCATCGGCTCGTTGATGGCCTATGTCACTGCCGTATGTACCCCATTTAATTCTCATGTCAGGCCATACATTGTCAAGATATGATTTAAGAATGAAGGCCCCGGCCTTTTGCAGATCTGCCTTGTGCTTATTGGCAAAGGCCTGACCGTGACGTTTAACCTGTAACTTAACAAGATACTTGGTCATCTGAGCCCTGGCTTCATCACGGCTCTTGTATTGCCTGGTAATGGCGGTAATACAATCTGCTCTGATTCCGGGAATATTGGGGTTTATTTTTTTACCGTAAAGCCCAATATCAATCATATTGTCAGGCATATCATATATATGGGTGGGACGGTTATGGCAGTCAATGCAATCCATCGTCCGCCACTTAGTATCTTTGGGCACCGTAATGTCGCTGTCGATAAATTCATCTTTGGAACCGTCAGCTCTGGTGACCTTGACCTTGGAGATATGATGACGTTTTTTGTCGGCCAGGTACTGGATCTTAACGCCATTACTTACGTGCCAGTGAATACCCTCGTATTTACCGGTTATCCTGTTCAAGCCGCCGATATGAAGGGCGATATTGTTAATGATAGGAGTTTTCTGATCGTCATTCGTAAAGTGAATAAAGGTCTTGACTCGTTTGCCGCTGAATTTTTCCGGCCAATGACACTGCTCGCAGGTGTCACGCGCCGGTCGTAAATTCTGAACAGGATCAGGAATAGGCCGGTCATAGCTGTTGGTGAGTACGCCCCAGACCTGGCGCAGACCGGAAATTTTGGCTTTTACAAACCAGCTTACCCCAGGGCCGATGTGACACTCAACGCAGGCTACCTTGGCGTGGGGAGAACGTTTGTAGGCTGAATACTCAGGGGCCATAACCGTGTGGCATACCGTGCCGCAGAAGACTGGGGAGTCGGAGAACTCATAGCCTTCAAAACCGATAACGGTGAGCAGGGTGAAAAATAAGACGGTGAGTACGATTAACCAGATTAAGAGCTTGCGGTGTTTGTGGTCGCTCAGGTTAATCTGCAGATGCTCTCTCGCAATACCGTATTTAAACCATTGCCGGCGGCGAAGATAGGCGGCAAGAGGAATAAGTATTAATCCCGTGATCATGCCGCCGGGAAGTATCATGAAGGCAAATATTGAAACATATACATTGTTGGTCAAACCGAATATCTCAACAATAAGACCTAAGACCATTAAGGTTGCAGAGACGGTGGTCAGCATAACGCCGATCAGACCAAGTGGTGAGCGCCACATGCCTCTTATTATATGTGCCCAGGGACCCCGCTCGCTTGTTTCTTCTGTAGACATCTTTACTCCTCTGATTTTTCACATTTCGTTGAAATGCTTAATTACCAAAAACTTAATACCTCGATACCTTTTCACAACGCAAAAACGATGGAAGGTATAAAACATTTTTTCTTAAAGTACAATCCGCAAAAAAAAAAATATAAAATTTTAGGTAACTATTCGACAATACGGCTAATTTTTTTGGTTAATTTTTTGTTAAATGGTTTTTTTTTGTGGTTGACGGCACCCGACTATTCAGGTAGGTCTGTAAGTTGCTCTAACCCCTGCAGTGCAACTCGATAAATTCCGCTGACACTGTCTAACCACTTACTCTAAATAAAAAATATGTGCAGAGTATTATGAGGCAGAAAAAAAATGGCAGGTGGGCCGATTGTCCCGCTGAATTAGCAGCGGAGTCTAAGGACTTGATAATCGACCAGCTCTGGAAGAGGGGAGAGGTCGTTTTTTTAACTAATTACGGCAAGAAATTTCAGGTTGTGTTCTCCCGGCCGCATGGCTTTTTTGACTTGGTTATTGCCAATAAGAGAGAGGCCATGGGATTTATTACCCTGAAAGATGAAGGCCGAGGGAAATACTCAATTGTTAATGATACGGCGGTTAACTCCCACCCGTCTTTTGTCAACACCCCTGGGCATGGTATTGAGGTCAAGAAAAAATATCGTAAACGGGGGATCGGCGGAGTACTGATAAATCTCGCTGTCCGTATGATAGAGAAGGACAGGCAGGCCGGTAAAAAGTCTAAAAGGTTTATGATTGTGGCCTCTGATATTACCAATCAGGGCTTAGGATGCTACCAGAAATTTGGTTTTGCCATCAAGGAGGGAATGAGTGTTAATGCAGCCTACTATGTGTGTCCCGCGGAACTGCCGGATTTAAATATTCTGCCGGTACAGGCCTCCTTTTTTAAAAGACTGTGTTTGAGGCTGAAGCCAAAAAGATAACCGGACTCTCAGCAGCAAGAGTCCGGTTATCTTTTATAAGTCCGCAGAGTTTAACTGATTCGCGGCAGTTGTATACTGACTATAATTGTTTTGGATGGCAGCGCTTACACATGGCAAGATCTGCGACGCTGAAGGCCCTTTTGCCATTATGGCAGTGACCGCAATAAAGCCCCTTCCTCATGTTCGCCATTGTAAATCCCTTCTTCTTTTTCTCTCTTGAGGTATTCATTATAAAAATTCTGGGATGACATTCAGTGCATTTAAGATGCTCCCGCAGGAGATGCTTTCTATGACTGAAAACGGCGTGAACCCGGCCATTCTGGGCCGTTAAGGTTATATCCGAGGGATAGTAGCCGGCGGCTACCATCTTTTGAAAGGCGTCTTTTTCCTTTGACATGGACCTTTCTCTTTGCTTTTGAGCCATCCGCATCATCTCATCCGCCTTGTCCATGGCATTCTGGGCCTCTATTAAAGCATTGGCCGCTTCAGCTCTAACCTTTGCGGCGGCCGCTTCGTTGTTTACGTGTTTTGTTTGCTATGTGCTTGGCGCCGGAAGCTGCTTGGGCCGTCATGCCGTTTCCTCCCGGCAGACAAAGTGCTAAGGCGACAATAAACACCATTACGGCAGTCTGGGCTAATTTTTTTGCCCCGTCCTCTTTGTTCATAATTTTTCTCCTAACATAGTATAACTTAATTAAAATACCTTATCTTCCTGCCAGGTTATTTGGATTTTTTTATCTTAGTTTCCAGAGGATTTTCCTGAGCTTTTTCGACTGGCTCAATCGTGCCGGCCTTGACCAGTCTGTTGTATCCTTTAACCCCGATATGGCAGCGCGCGCACTGAGTGGTAGTTGAAAAAGATATGTCGCCGTTATGGCAGGTTCCGCAATATTTATCATTACAGAGACTGGCCATTCCCACGGTTTTATCTCTTTCCATGGCCCCGGCTTCCATCTGGAATGTTTTGTCGTGGCACCATCCACATTGGAGCCCCAGGCGCAGGACATGAGCCTTGTGACTGAAGATAACCGCCTTAACCGGTTTGGTATAAACGATATCACCGCCGTTGGTCATGTCGGCCAGGTCGGCTTTGATATCAGCCAGATCCTCGGCGTAGACTGAAACGCCGGTTATCACGATTAATATCGAACAAGCAAATAAGAGAAATAACAATTTTTTCATTATATCCACCAATTTTTTGGGACCGGCCCGTAAAAAAACATTTGAACTGGACTTGTTGCCCATGAATTTTTACGAGCCCGTCTTCTATTTAAAATAAAAGCTGATTCTAATTAATTTTATCTGATATCCGGCTTCCGTCTTAAGGCCCACGGCGAGGGATTAGTTGCCTTCATGTAGAAGACATTTGGTTTAGTGCCTACCGCCGGCCGCAGAACCCAGACCTCTCTTTCTATCTGATGAACCATTTTATAAACTACATTGTTCGGGTCGGATATGTCACCAAAGATTCGAGCTCCCGTGGGGCAGACAGCGGCACAGGCGGTCAGCTTTTTGCCCTTGGATAAACGGCTTTCGTAGCAGAAATCACATTTATCCACCGCGTGCTTTTCTTCATTGAAATAACGGGCGTCATAGGGGCAGGCCAGCATGCAGGCCTTGCAGCCGATACATTTTTTACTCTCTATCCTGACAATGCCGTTGCGCGGATCTTTATAGGTTTATAGGAGGCCCTGGTCGGGCAGGCCCGCACGCAGGGCGGATTATTGCATTGATTGCAGAGAATGGGCATAAACCCTCTTTTTCTGCCGATGGCATCCGGGGTTATTTTCTCCAGAATTTTGGTACGCCAGCCATACTCAGGGACGTTATTAGTCTTGTGGCAGGCTACCATACAACGCTGGCAGTCAATACACAGCCCCTCACGAATTACCATGCTGTAATGTGGTTTATAGGGATATTCCTCAGCGAAATTAACCGTGGAGGCGAATACCTCATCAACCTTGGATACCACTGACAGTATCTTGCCGCCGGCAAAGAGGCCGGTAATCATCAGCCCCATTTTTAAGAAATTCCGGCGCTCCAGGCCGGATACATTATCCAGGCTTTCTTCTTTTAAATTATCCAGGTCTATCTTATTAAGATCCATATCTAAAGCTCCTTATTATATCCATGTAACAATTGCGGTTAACCCATTAAAGGTTATTTCATTTTTAATCCCTGAAACTGAGCTTATGATGACGGCGTTCAGCCTCGTCATGAGTCTCACCTTCTTTCAGATAATGGATACCGCCGCAACCAGGACAGATAAAGGCGCCGGCCGGAACAACCTCATGTTTCTGGAATTGATGGCCGTTGAACACCTTCTCGCCGAACATAAAGCCGAAAATAGTCATACTTACGCCTGCTATAACTATGGCTAATTCATGGAATGAAGGGGCATAATTAAGTACAGACGGATACTCCAGAACATGAAGACCAGCGAAACCAGGTACAACTTCACCCTCAAGCACCAGGTTATATCTCATGAAGAAGATACCGATTACCATCAGGCCGCTGCCCCAGAACATCAGCTTGTAGTTGATGCCTTTGGAGATAATAAGAAAAACCAAGGGAATAAGAAAGCCCAGAGCAACCTCACCTATCCAGAAAAGCGGCGCGTATCTGCCGATCAGGAAGGCGTGAATGGCGATGTATTTTTCAGGGACAACGATACCGCACAGAACTTTCCAGATTGTAAAAAAGATGATGACGCAGATCAGCATGATGGTCAACTGACGAACGGCGTTAATCGCTCTTTCCTGTTTTTGATCTAAAATTTCGGGATTGATCAGACGGGCCAGGCAGGTAAAGAAGATAATCGCGGCGCCGCCGGACATCATGGCTGAAACGATAAAGTAGATCGGCATATAAGGGCCATACCATTCCTGGCGGCCGTAAAGCATACCAAAGATGCCGCCCAGATTACTATGGGCTGCGACACCAAAGAGAACTCCCATGAATCCGGCAGCCCTTGAGAAACTATGGTTTTGTTCCAGCAGGAAGTAGTACTCCACGCATAAGGCCACCAGGTATAAACCGTAGAGGGTTCCCATCCACCACATATTGGAGGCGAAGTTAGGCGATATTACATTCCAGATAGCCATCCGGAAGGGATTTTCAATATCAAAAAAGATGATTGAGAAGCCGCAGAGCATAAAGACAATGGCCAGAAACACTGAGCGTTTGGCTATCGGCATATATGGTTCATAACCGAAGACATGGCCCACACAGGAGACTAAGCACAGGCCGGTGGAGGTAACAACACAGAAGATATACCCGGCGATGAGCATTCCCCATGGAATCTCACGGGTAACCGAATATACATCGCGATACCCTACAATCTTACCATGCATGCCCACCGCATATCCCCATAGGGCAATCATCACCAGGATAACCATAAATGCTAACTGTTTTTTGGAATTGCGCAGGGCGGCAACCCCGGAGTAACCCCATCGTGCCGCTCTTTCATCTGAAATTCTCGCCATTTGTGTTCTCCTTAAATTATATGGTATATAATACGGTCTGGAATGTCTTCATGTTTCATAAGACGATTAACAGATCCGTGGCTTCCATGATAAATCAGCAGTAATTAAAAAATTACTTTGCTTCAGGATACAACTTATCTCCATGAGAGATAATGAATACGAAAATGTGATGATTGTAGATGTGTCTGTAGTAATGAATGGCTATTCATAATTACAAATACACCTATAGCCTTCGTCTCAAAGATAGTCAAGAAATTTTTGGATTTTTGGGCTTGAAAACAATTAAGTATTTAATTATATGCTAAAAGTATGGAATACGAACAACCTTTAAACGCATCCTT
>JAADIV010000122.1 GCA_013151175.1 Deltaproteobacteria bacterium
GATACTTCTCCTGAAAAAATGGCAGAGCTATGTGCCGAGGTTCAGGAGATTTTGATTTCCAAACTTCTTCAGCACGGAGGGGAATGATGAGATTGAAGCGCCTGGACCTGAAGGCCTTTGGCCCCTTTACCGAACGTTCCCTTGAGTTTGACTCAAAGAATCCAGGGCTTCACATCATCTTCGGCCCCAATGAGGCAGGGAAAAGCAGTTCACTCCGTGGCCTCAAAGCCCTGCTCTATGGATTTCACCCCCAGACACCCGATAATTTTCTCCATAATTATGACCAGTTACTGGTCGGAGGATGTCTGGAAAATAAAGATGGCCGGGAGCTTATCTTCCAGCGCCGGAAAAAACGGGTGAACGATCTCCTTGATGTAGATGGCAATCCTCTTGATATAGGACAACTGGCGGCATTCCTCCATGGAGTGGAGCCTGAAATCTTTGAATCCCTTTATGGAATAGATCATAATCGCCTCGTTGAGGGCGGTAATGAAATCCTGGCCCAGGAAGGTGAGGTTGGCAAGGCCCTGTTTGCAGCAGGGGCGGGGATTTCCAACCTCAGAGATGTTATTGATCAACTTGAACAGGAAGCCTCAGGCCTGTTTAAACCAAGTGGTTCAAAGCCGGAGATCAACAAAGCCATTAAACGGCTTAAGGAATTACAGCAAGAAGTCAAGGCTGCCAGCCTTGCGCCCAAGGAATGGAAAGAGCTTCGGAAGTATTTACAGGACGCTGAAGCGGAGCGAAGCAATTTAGAAAAAGATAGAGACGATAAAAACAAGAAATTGCGCCGCCTGGAACGTTTGGAACAAGCCATCCCAGAGCTTGCCTCTTTGCAGGTGTGGCGGAATCATTTGGCAGCCTTGGGCAATGTGATCATTCTGCCGCTGGATATTGGGGAAAGGCACCAACAGGTTGAACTGGCCATTCGCGCAGCAACTGTTCAACTGCAAAAAAGCTCTGACCGACTCAAACAGGTAGAGGGAAAACGCGGGGCAATTTCGCTGAATAAGGCCCTTATTGAACAGACCGATGTGGTGGACGATTTTCATCAGCGCCTGGGTGAATACCGTAAGGGACAGAAGGACCGTCCTGAACGAAACGGAATGCGGATTAATCTGCGCAGAGAGGCCGCTCTCTTGCTCAAGCAGGTACGACCGGATATGCCTCTGGATGAGGTTGAGACTTTGAGGCCGATGCTTGCCAAGAAGAGAACGGTTCAGATGTTGAGTTCCCGCTTTGAGGCAATCACTCAGCAAGTCGGTCAAGCCCGGAAACAGATTAAGTTGTCGAAGCAGGAGCTGCAGGAGGTTGAAAAGAACCTGGCCGCCACGCCTGACATCAAGAGCCCTCATGATCTCAATTTGGCAGTGAAGCTGGCTCACAGGGCCGGTGACATCGATACCCAAATTAACAAAGCCCGAAACAGTATTGAACAAAGCAAGAAGGAGTGCCTTACAGAACTGAAACGCATTGGCCATTGGTCAGGAGATTTGTCTACACTCATGGAACTGGCGCTCCCTCTTTCCGAGACTGTTCAGCAATGTGAGCAGGAATATAGCGAGATTGGCGCTGGAAGGCGTGTTTTAGAAAAAGATCGGAAAGATGCGGCCAAGGAACTTAAAATTGCCAAAACTGAGCTTAAAAAGCTCGAATATGGAGGTGAAGTCCCCTCTGAAAATTATTTGCGCGGCACACGGGAAAAACGGGAAAATGGTTGGCAGCTCCTGCGTCGGCAGTGGCTCAACAATGAGGATGTGTCTGAAGAAAGCCAAACCTATGATCCTGAAAAGCCGCTCCCTGAAGCCTATGAAGGCCTGGTTAATCAGGCAGATGTCATTGCTGACAGGCTCCGTAACGAAGCTGATCGAGTGGCTAATGCCGCAAATCTCAGGGCACAGGCAGAGCAGCAACAAGAATTATTGACGGAATATGATACATTGGGAAAAAACCTTGAGCTGCGTGAAAAGATTTTTAATGAGGAGTGGAAAGGCACATGGAGGCCGCTTGAAATATCACCGCTCTCTCCCAAGGAAATGAGTGGCTGGTTAACTGCCATGGAGAAACTTCGCTATCGGGTTGGAGACCTTCTCAAAAAGGAAGTGGAAATACAGAACGAGGAAACCAGGCAGCTGAACTTGCAGCAAAATCTGTTAAAAGAACTTACGAATATGGGGGTGAAGGAGGGGCCCTCTGGCACGACGCTTGCCCCTGCTCTGGTCTTTGCTGAAACAATCATTGACGAAATTAATCAGCAGCAGGCCAAACTGGATCGCCTGTTGGAACGCCGGAAAAAGGCACAAAAAGCCTTTGACAGGGCAGAAGAAGAAGACAACGAAGCTCAAGAGACTCTTGTTACCTGGCAGGAACAATGGGAGAAGGCAATTTCAGGTCTTGGCCTGAAGGGAGAGATCTCCGCACTTGAGGCCATTGACTATCTTGAAATCCTGCAGACCTGTCTGGACAAAGTAAAAGAAGCAGGTGACCTGCAAAAGCGTATATACGGTATTGAACGGGATGCAGGCAAGCTTGAAAAAGAGGTAAAGGCGCGCCTGCAAAATTCCGCTCCGGCTATGATGACTCTTCCTTTAGACCAGGCAATTCTGCAGCTACGGGCATCGCTCAGTCAAGCAAAAAAAGACAACACATTATATGATCAGCTGACCGAGGAATTTGACTCTTTGCAGACGGAAGTTTTACTTGCTGAGAAGACACTAAAGGACGCTAATGAACAGGTGAAAGAACTACTCAATACAACCAAATGCCAGAAGCCTGAAGAGCTGGGATTGATTATTGGCAGATTTTTCGAATATCAAAAGCTCCAGGATAAGATATCTACCAGTGAGGCAACCCTTGCCAGAATAGGGGCAGGGACAACTGTTGACGAACTTATTGTCCAGGCCAAGGCGGTCACCGCCGATGAATTACCAGGCCAGATTGAATTTTTACGGCATGATGTTGAGGAAACACTAAACCCTGCAATTAATTCCATATCGCAAAAAATTGGGGAGATTACTAACAGGCTTAGAGCTATGGACGGTAGTGCCAGGGCGGCTGAGGCCTCGGAAAAGATGGAACAGGAGCTGGCAAGAATCAGACGGCTTGCTGATCGATATACCCGAGTAAAGCTCTCAGCCAAAATCTTGCAACAGGAGATCGAACGCTATCGGGAAATGCATCAGGATCCAGTGCTGCAAATTGCTTCTAGATATTTCGCTGAATTGACTTTGAACTCCTTTGCCGGCCTGAAAGCCGATGTGGATGATAATGGCGAGCCCGTCCTTGTGGGTATCCGGACGGACGGAAAAGGGACGGGCGTGAACGGCATGAGCGATGGCACCCTTGACCAACTATACCTTGCCCTGCGTCTGGCTACACTTGAGTGGCATATGGAAACCAGTGAGCCTATGCCTTTTATCGTTGATGATATTCTGATCAACTTCGATGACGAACGTTCACGAGCTACCCTTAAGGTCTTGGCAAAACTTGGCCGGAAAAACCAGGTAATCCTCTTTACCCATCACGGCCAACTGGTTGAGGAAGCGAGAAAAATAGAAGGAGAAGATGTAGTAGTGCATAATCTTTGATCTATAACTCAACTTTCCGAGTTTTTCAGAGCTGCTCATACCAACTGCCGGTTAAGCACCCGTGAATCATTCCTGATTTTTTCCTGCACCTGCCAATTTTAATCTTTACTTTTACCATATATTGTGCAATTCTGTCGCTCGGCATACAATATGTCGTGTACCGGCTGTCTAGATGCGAATTTATAATAACCTGCTGAATTAACTTTATATCTGTCACACCGCGACATTTTATTATTAACCTCCAGACCCAACAAACGGCCAGATTATAAGATTGTCAATTCACGGCCAAAATCAGGAGAATTTTATGACCAGGGAAATGCCCCCAAACGAAATCCGCCTCCCCGCCAATGCCACCAAACCGGCCTTTACCGCCAATGCCATAACCGTCCTTGAAAAGCGCTATCTCGTCAAAGATGAGAAGGGTAATGTTATGGAAACCCCGCAGGATATGCTCTGGCGGGTTGCCAAAACCGTGGCCGCCGGCGACCTCATCTATGATACCAACTGCCCTATTGCCGATCTGGCCGGCGATTTTTATGAGATGCTGGCCTCTTTCGATTTTCTGCCCAACTCACCAACGCTGATGAATGCCGGCCGGGAATTAGGGCAATTGTCAGCCTGTTTTGTCCTGCCGGTGGAAGATTCCATGGATAGTATCTTTGAGGCGGTAAAACAAACGGCTTTGATTCACAAAAGCGGCGGCGGCACCGGCTTTTCCTTCTCCCGGATCAGACCCAAAAACGACTTGGTGCATTCCACCAAGGGGGTATCAAGCGGGCCGCTGTCATTTATGTCTGTTTTTGACTGCGCCACCGAGACCATCAAGCAGGGCGGTACCAGACGGGGCGCCAATATGGCTATTTTGCGGGTCGATCACCCCGACATTATGGATTTTATCAAGGTAAAATCAGACCTGCAAACCCTCAATAATTTCAATCTTTCCGTGGCCATAACCGATGATTTCATGGAGGCGGTTCGGGTGGATGGCGAGTACAATCTTATCAACCCCAGAGACGGTGAAATCGTTAAAAAGCAGAGCGCCAATAAGATATTCCGCCAAATTGTCAAACAGGCCTGGCTCTCCGGTGAACCCGGCATAGTATTTATTGACCGGATAAATGCCAAAAACCCCACTCCCAACGCCGGCATGATTGAGAGTACCAATCCCTGCGGCGAACAGCCCCTGCTCCCCCATGAGTCTTGTAACCTGGGCTCTATCAACCTCTCCAATATGATAGAAAATGACGCGGTCAATTACCAGAAATTGGGGCAAATCGTGGAAAAGGCCGTCCATTTTCTCGATAATATCATTGATATCAACCGCTATCCCATTGCTGCCATTGACCGGGTAACCAAACAAAATAGAAAGATTGGTCTGGGAGTTATGGGTTTTGCCGATATGCTGACTCAACTGGCAACGCCATATTCGTCACCAGAGGCCCAAAAAATCGCCGAAGAGGTTATGAGCTTCATCGACCAAAAGGCCATGGATGCCTCCATTAAATTGGGCGAACAACGTGGCGCCTTTCCAAATTTCCCGGAGAGTATCTACGGCCGGCAAAACGCCTCAATCCCGGTGAGAAACGCCACCCGAACCACCATAGCCCCCACCGGCACCCTGAGTATTCTGGCCGGCTGCTCTAGCGGTGTTGAACCAATTTTTGCCATCTCCTTTGTGCGCCGGATCATGGATAATACAGAGATGTACGAGGTAAATCCGATATTCGCGCGTATCGCCAGGGAAAATGGATTCTACTCCCCGGATTTGCTCAAAAAAATCGCCAAAAGCGGTAGCATTCAGGGATACGATGAGATACCGCTAAAATACCGCCAGGTCTTTGAGACCGCCCATGATATTACGCCTCAAAGTCACATAAGTATTCAGGCGGCCTTCCAGAAATACACAAATAACGCGGTGAGTAAGACCATTAATTTTGGCCATAACGCCACGGTTGAGGATGTTAAGAAGGCCTACCTGTTGGCCTACGATCTGAACTGTAAGGGGCTTACCATTTACCGTGACGGCTGCCGGGCCAATCAGGTGCTTAGCACCGAAAATACAGGATCTCCCGAGCAAGGAGCCAAGGGACAGTACGCGCCGGTGAAACGGGACAGGCCAAGAAGTCTGGTAGGCAAGACCTATCAGATGACCACGGGCTGCGGTCAGATGTATGTAACTATCAACGAGGATAATAACCAACACCAGTTTGAATTATTTAACTTTGTTGGTAAGGCCGGCGGCTGCGCGGCCAGCCAATGTGAGGCCATTGGTCGCCTCGTTTCCATGGCCTGGCGCAGCGGTTTGAGCCCTGAGCCGATTATCAAACAGCTTATCGGTATAAGCTGCCATAAACCGGCCGGCTTTGGCGACAACAAGGTTTTGTCATGCGCCGATGCCATCGCTCAGGCTATTCGGCAGCATATGGAAGGTCAGAATGGTTTAAAAAATGACAGTCTGGCCTCAGAAACCATGGCCTTTGGGGCCTGCCCGGAATGCGGCGGCGCCATTGAATACGAGGGTGGCTGCTGCGTCTGTCACTCCTGCGGTTATTCGGAGTGTGCCTAAGGCCCGCCGCGACAGTCACCGACATAAACAACTATGCCATATAAAAAACAAATAGATCGCTGCCGTACCTTCGGTATTATCAGCCACCCCGATGCCGGCAAGACCACGCTCACCGAAAAGCTACTTCTCTTTGGCGGCGCTATTCAGATGGCCGGGGCAGTCAAATCACGAAAGGTGTCCCGCAAGGCTACCTCCGACTGGATGGCCGTGGAGCAGGAGCGCGGCATTTCAGTCACTACCTCCGTGATGAAATTTCAGTACCGGGATTTTGAAATTAATTTATTGGACACCCCTGGACATCAGGACTTCTCTGAGGACACCTACAGGGTACTGACTGCCGTGGACAGCGCTCTCATGGTCATCGACAACGCCAAGGGGGTCGAGACCCAGACAGAGCGGCTGATGGAGGTTTGCCGGATGCGCAACACCCCCATAATCACCTTTATCAACAAGCTAGACAGGGATGGTATGGGGCCTCTGGAGGTGATGTCCGATATCGAGGATAAGCTGCAAATCGAGTGCGCCCCCATGACCTGGCCCATTGGCATGGGCAAAACCTTTAAAGGGGTTTACAGCCTCTATGACCAAAAGCTGCATCTCTTTACCCCCGGCCAGGAAACCAGGGATCGACAGGGGCTGACCATTGAAGATTTGACCGATCCCCGCCTTGATGAGTTCATTGGCGCTGACGCCGCCGATGAGTTACGGGATGACATAGACCTCTTAAACGGCGCCGCCAACCCGTATAATAAGGATGATTATCTGAATGCCGGCCAGACACCGGTATTTTTTGGCAGCGCCGTCAATAATTTCGGAGTGCAGGAATTACTGACGGCCTTTGTGGAGAACGCGCCGCCGCCCGGCCCCCGGCTCACCGCCAGCCGGGAAGTCTCTCCCTACGAAAAGGATTTTTCCGGTTTTGTCTTTAAGATCCAGGCCAATATGAATCCGGCTCACCGCGACCGCATTGCCTTTCTCCGCATCTGCTCAGGGAAATTCAGCCGTGGCATGAAGGTTCGTCATAACCGGTTAGGAAAAGAGATCACCCTGGCCAACGCCACCATCTTTATGGCCCAGGGGCGGGCCAATATCGCGGAGGCCTATCCAGGAGATATTATCGGCATTCACAACCATGGCACCATTAAGATTGGCGACACCTTTTCCACGAAAGAGCCGCTGCAATTTATCGGTATTCCCAGTTTTGCCCCGGAATTGTTTCGCCGGGTATTGTTGAAAACTCCCTTAAAACTCAAGCAATTACAAAAGGGACTGGTGCAATTAGCCGAAGAAGGGGCCGTGCAGTTTTTCAGACCGCAGCTTGGCAGCGGCTATATCCTGGGGGCGGTGGGTGAGCTGCAATTTGAGGTTACTATGGCCCGGCTCAAGGCCGAATATCAGGTTGATGCCGTCTACGAAGGGGTGAATCTGGCCGATGCCCGCTGGATCCGCTGTGATGACCGCCGCGAGTTGGCTAAATTCAAGGCTGCCAACCAGGCCAGTCTCTATATAGACGCCGAGGGCTGCCTGACATATCTGGCCCAAAGCCAATGGCACCTAAATTTCGTCATGGAACAATGGCCCGGCATTCAATTTCATAAGACCAGGGATCATATTTAATTTAGCCACCCCTGCAACGCGGCGATAATTTTTTCGGCCTGATCGCGGCTAGAGATATTAAACTTGCTCTTGGCTGAATATTCGCCGTCCCTCTTTTGATAGCGGCGAATGGTATATCTATCCGGACCGTATTCCTCCTTGCGGCGGTCCCACTGCTGATAACGAAAGATCAGCGTGGCCCAGGCCCCCTTGGACAAGACTTCCTTGTCCAGTTCCTTGACGATCAACACCCCGTCTTCTTCATAATTTATCGTCAATTCTTCAACACTTGCAGCCATATTCCTCTCCTGATTCCAGTTAAATTATCGGTAACTATTCCCCCATGGAGCGCTTACTTTTCCGCCAACTCCTCCCAACGGGCATAAAGTTTATCAACCGCGTCCTGGGCCTCCTGGGCCTCACGACAGCAATCAGCAAGTTGGCTAGCATCACATTGGACATCGGGGCGGGCAAGCCTGCTTTGCCAGGTGGTCAGCAACCCCTCAGCGGTTTGGATCTTTCCTTCGATTTTCTCAAGCTCAAGCTGCTCGCCCAGGGTGATTTTCTTCCCCCCGGAATTCCCGTTGGCGGTTTTTTGTTTCCTTACCGCCGGCACCGGGGTTTCCCTGGCGGCCTCTTTTTGCCATGCCAGCCACTGATTAAAGTCAGCAAATATCTCTGTGTTGCCCCGGCCGTCAAGACCGATAACATAATCTGCCAAATTGTCCAACAGAAAACGATCATGGCTCACCAAAACCACCGCTCCGGGGAATTCACGCAGCCCCTCTTCCAATACCTCCAAGGAAGGGATATCTAGATCGTTGGTAGGCTCATCCAGCAGCAATACATCGGCCGGCTGCCGCATCAGGTTGGCCAGTAGAATACGAGCCTGTTCACCACCGGACAGACGGCTGACCGGTAAATCAAGTTGGTCAGGCCGGAAGAGAAAACGCCTGGCCCACGATACGATATGCAGCGGGCGGTCGTTATAGACAACTGTATCCCCGTCCGGGGACAGGGCCTGCCGGAGGGTCTGACGTTGATCCAGATCATCCCGTTTCTGGTCAAAGAGCGCCACCCGCAGGCCGGGAGCCGTCTTGACCTCTCCCTGATCGGCTGCCAGGCGGCCGGCCAGAATATTCATCAGGGTTGACTTGCCGGAGGCGTTATTTCCCATGACCCCCACGCATAGATGTGGTGAGAGCTGTAAATTTAATTTACTGAAGATGGAGCGGCCGCCCCATGATTTACTCAGATTGCGGGCCGTAAGCAATTTTTTGGTCTGCCGCCTGGTGCCGGCGAAGGACAAAGCCATCTTGCCGCCCTGGGAGTTGCGGCTTCTGATCTCCCGCACCTCATCCTGCAGTTGCGCCGCCGCCTCAATCCGGTAGTTGGCCTTGGTGGCTCTGGCCTTGGGCCCGCGGGACAGCCATTCAATCTCCCGCCGCAGCCGATTGGCCATGGCGGCCCCGGTTTTCTCCTGCGCCGCCAACAGCTCCTCCTTGCGCCGTAAAAAATCCTCATATTTGCCTTCCACTCGCAAATAACCCTTGGGATAGGCCCGGTTTAACTCAATAATCCGGTTGGTGACATTATTCAGGAAATAGCGGTCATGACTAACCAAAACAAAGGCGAAGGGTGCCTTGGCCAAAATGCCCTCCAACCACAACACCCCGGCCATATCCAAATGGTTGGTGGGTTCATCAATGAGCAACAGATCCGGTTTTTGCGTCAGCGCCCGGCAGACGGCCAGGCGCTTTGACCAACCGCCGGAAAGAGCGCCAACTTTTTGTCCCATATCAAAGAAACCGCATCTGCCCGCCATCTGGCAGACCTCGGCATAGCGGGCCGCCTCATCTCCAGAGTCTTCATCCGGAACCGCCAGCGCGTCTTCAATGGTATGCTCTGGATTAAACCGATCCGTCTGCGCCATATAGACTAGCTTTATCCGCTTATTGAGAAAAATTTGGCCGCTATCCGGGCTCTCAAGCCCGGCCATTATCTTTAACAGGGTAGATTTACCGGCACCGTTGGGGCCGATAAGCCCCGTTCGTTCCCCGGCTGACAGACCAAGGGAGATGTCGGCAAAGAGCCTTTGCGCTCCAAAAGCCTTGCTAATTGTTTGACAAGAAAGTAAATGTGACATCTTCTATAGTTACAACTACGCTTATATTTCGGGTTATTGCCAACGGTAAGAGTGTGGTTTTGGGTAATTTCTAGTGCTTTTATGGGCAAAAAATGATAAATCCGGCTCAGTGTATTCAAAAAATTTATGTGGCGGCAGACTGCCTTGATCTGCCCTATACCAAGCAAATCCTCGACCGGGCGGTCAACATACCAGTTGCAGAAATAAAAGGCCATGATCTTCCGGCATTTACCAGTGGTGATCATTACCACCATCAGCTCACCGCAGGCAAGAAGAATTTGTTGCTCTGCCGCAATCAGGGCCATTTTCTGAAGCCCTGTCCCGGCACCAGAGAGTATCGCTGCTGCGATTATCAGGTTTTGAACATCGGCATGAACTGCCCCATGGACTGCGTCTATTGTATCCTCCAGGCCTATCTTAATAATCCCTGGCTCACCTTTTTTGTTAATATAGATGAGCTGCTGACGGAGTTACGGCAGACCCTGGAGACGGACAGGCAGCAATTCCGGCGCATCGGCACCGGTGAATTCACCGACAGTATGGCCTTGGACAAGCTGACCGGGTTAAGCCGGATTTTGAGCGAGTTTATGGCCGGGCAGCCCAGGGCGGTTCTGGAACTGAAGACCAAGAGCGCCATGGTTGACAATCTGGCGGATGTTAATCATCAGGGCCGCACGATTATCGCCTGGTCGTTAAACAGCCCGGTCATTATGCGCCGGGAAGAGCTGCACACTGCCACCCTGGATGAACGTCTGGATGCCGCCGCCCGATGCGCGGCCTGGGGATATAAACTAGCTTTTCACTTTGACCCCATTATTTACCATCAGGGCTGGCGAGAGGGCTACGCTGAAACCATTGCTAAATTATTTAAGGTCGTGCCGGCAGAAAATATTGTCTGGATAAGCATGGGCGCCTTACGTTTTCTGCCCTCCCTGAAACAAATATCGACCCAGCGTTTTCCCCAGTCAGATTTTTTCTTCGCGGAATTTGTCAATGGGTTGGATGGAAAATCACGCTATTTCCGCCCCCGGCGGGTTGAGATGTATAAACATATTCACCGCCTTCTGCGGGAGAAGGCAAGCGCTGCCACCTGCATCTATTTATGCATGGAGAGTGATGCTGTATGGCAGGATGTTATGGGGTTCAAGCCCCAGGAAAGAGGCGGGCTGGCGAATATGCTAGAAAGGACAGTACAATAAGAGGAAAGAAAATGGTGGAAATCGGCAAGATAAATAAACTCGTTATCCAGAGAACGCTGGACTATGGCGCCCAACTTGACGGCGGCGCGTTGGGACATATAATCCTGGCGAAAAGAGATATTCCCAAGCGCTGCCGGCCGGGAGACGAGATTGAGGTCTTTGTTTATGAAGACAAGGATAAACATCTGCTGGCAACCACCCAAAAGCCATACGCGTTGGTGGGGCAGTTTGCCAAATTGCGCGTGGCGGCGAACTCATCGGCGGGCGCCTATCTGGATTGGGGAATGCAAAAGGATCTGCTGGTGCCCAGGAGTGAGCAGCACACCAGAATGGAGAAAGGTAAATTTTATATCGTCTTTGTCTTTCTTGATAAAAAGACCAACCGCATCGCCGCCTCAACAAAACTGGATAAGTTTTTTAGCACCCAGCCCCCCGCCTATGCTGATGGCGAGGAAGTAGACCTGCTTATATACGATAAAACAAATTTGGGGTATAAGGCGATTGTTAATGACTCTCACCTGGGTATAGTCTATAAAAACGAAGTATTCCGGCCAATTAACATCGGCCAACGCTTAAAAGGCTATATAAAAAAAATACGCGCAGACCTGAAAATTGATTTGAGCCTGCAACAAGCAGGATCGCAAAGGGTGGATCAGGCGGCCCAGGGCGTGCTTGACATCATAAAGGACCTGGGCGGCAGCATTACCGTCAGCGACCAAAGTCCGCCGGCAGACATCTACGCCCTGTTTGGCATAAGTAAAAAAACATTCAAAAGGGCGGTAGGCGCCCTTTATAAAAGAGAACTGATTACCGTAGGCGCCGACGGGATCAAACTTGCCGGGAAAGAAGGTGGATAATTAATGCCGTCTGCTGAGCCACGGTCTATCAACAAGCTGAGTGTCTCCACCGAATTGGCGGCAAAGCTGGCGCGTCTTTGCGATGACCTGCGCCGGATGGGACGCGTTATCGTCGCCTATAGCGGCGGTGTGGACAGCTCCTTTCTGGCCTATGCCGCCTCGCAAATCCTGGGTAATGACAGCTTGGCCGTCACCGGTATCTCACCATCGCTGGCGCGCGGCGAACGTAAAGCGGCCGAGGCGCTGGCCCTCTGGCTCGGCATTCCGCACCGCCTTTTACCCATCGGGGAATTGCGCGATCCAGCCTATACCGCCAACGGCCCTGACCGTTGCTACCAATGCAAACGGCATCTGTTTACCGCCCTCTCATCTGTCGCCAGTGAGGAGCGTTATTACTATGTGCTAGACGGCAATAATGCCGATGATCTTTTGGATAATCGCCCCGGTCGGCAGGCGGGACACGAAGCGGGCGTGCGCAGTCCGTTGATTGAGCATGAATTCAGCAAAGCGGAGATTCGCGCCGTAGCCAGGGCGGCGGGGCTACCCAATGCCGATAAGCCGTCTAGCCCCTGCCTGGCATCACGCCTTCCCACCGGCGTGCGGGTTACCGAAATGGCGTTGGCCGCTGTTGAGGAGGCGGAACAGGCCTTGCGGACACTCGGAATTACGGACGGCCGCGTCCGTTACCACGGCGATCTGGCCAGACTGGAAGTACCCCGCGAATTCTGGCCGCAGGTTACCAGGGAACCAACGCGCAGCGCCATACTTGCCGCTTTGCGCCTCTGCGGTTTTCAGTACATTACTCTTGATATGCGTTATTTCCGTGAGGAGTTCAAAACTAGCGAAAATAGAGCACTGGTAAACACTAACTAACAACGATATTTATCCCATGAAAGATACTACAGAAAAAAAGACTGACTTTGATCTTCTGGCGCACCGGGTGTTATCCGGCGGCACTATCACACGCGGCGAGGCCGCTGCGGTTCTGCGGTCAGACGATGACGAGCTGCTAGCTGTTCTCCAGGCGGCCTTTCGCGTGCGTGTCCGCCATTTTGGCCGCCGGGTACGGCTACACGTAATTGAAAACGCCAAAAGCGGAATGTGCAGCGAAAATTGTCGTTACTGCGGGCAATCAGCAGACGCTTCAGGGGTGCCGGTATATCCGCTTAAATCGGTTGACGAAATTCTGGCTGACGCCCATGAAGCTAGCCAGGCCGGCGCTTATCGTTATTGTATCGTAACTAGCGGCCGAGCGCCATCGACGGCGGAATTGGCGCGTCTCTGTGAGGCCCTGCGCCGGATCCGGGCGGAGCTGCCAATCCATACCTGCGCCTCCCTCGGTCTGTTGACTGCGGCCCAGGCCCATGAACTCAAAAATGCCGGGCTAGATCGTTACAACCATAATCTAGAGACCTCGGCCCGCTTTTTTCCCACAACCTGTACGGCGCATACATACGCTGATCGTCTGGCAACAACCAGGGTCGTCAAGGAGGCCGGACTGGAATTATGCAGCGGCGGTCTGTTCGGTATGGGGGAGACGGTTGATGACCGGGTTGCCCTCGCATTCGCGCTAAAAGAGGCCGGCAGCGATGCGGTGCCGGTGAATTTTCTCAATCCCAGGCCAACCACGGTACTGGCCGAACAACCAAGACTGAAACCGGCCGAGTGTTTACGTATCCTGGCTATGCTGCGTCTGGTACTGCCGGATCGGGAAGTTCGAGTGGCAGGCGGCCGGGAGGTGTGCCTGGGCGCGATGCAGCCACTGGCGCTTTTCGCCGCTGACTCCATATTTACCCGAGGCTACCTGACAACACCGGGCCAGGGTATTGCCCAGGATCGAACCATGATAACGGAGGCCGGTTTCATCCTTGCCGGCATAGACCACTGATTATGGGCGCTTACATTGCGGAGTGTTGCCAACCATGGGAGTGTGATTCGTTGCTCACTCACCCTTCATCTATGGCCTTCTCTTGCCGCGCATCGCGGAAATAACCATTCCCAGAAAACCGGCGCCGGTGGCGGTCAGGTAAACCGCTCGCAGGGCGCCCATAAAGGCTTCGGTGTGACTTGGCGTAAAGTCTTTCATATCCAGGCCATGGGTTAGGCGGCTGAAGGTCTGAGAGAACGCAATACTGGCCAGACCAATACCTAGCATCATTCCCATATTACGCCCCGTGGCCAGCAGAGCCGCCACCTTGCCGGCGTCCTGCCGCTTCGTCCAGCGCAGAACCGAGGCGCTGTTCGGACTTAAAAACATGGCCAGTCCACCGCCGATCAGGGCCAGTTCTGCCATTATTTTGGGACTGGAGACGTGCGGAGTTGTCCCGCTCAGCAAAAAGGCACCGCCGGTGGTCATTAATAATCCCAGGGTGGAAAGCAGGCGGGCGGTAAAAAATTCATAGAGCCAGCCCGCTAGCGGAGCCAAGATAAGAGTCGCCATGGGTACGGCCATCATCACCACGCCTATGCGTATTTTGCTCATATTCTGGACACGATCGAGAAAAAACGGCGTGATAACCAGAATAGCGAACAAAACCATAAAGGACAAAATGGCGCAGAGCAGGGCGGTAACCATATAACGCTGCCGCAGGAGGCCGTTGCCGATTAGCGGGAAAGGCGCTCTCCTTTCCAAAAATATGAAGGATAGCAAGAGCAGAAAAACGATTGCGGCCATTGCCGATAAGATGGTTTTCGACCAGATGGGTGATGAGGTATAGGTAATGGTGAGTGAAATTGTGACGAGTAGTATTATCCAGGCCAGAGCAGCCGGCCAATATAATCGCGCATCGCCAGACTGCCTACGCTGCGGGATAAGCCGTCTGGCCAGAAAAAAGAAGGCCAAACCGATGGGAACGTTGAAGATGAACAGGACGCGCCAGGATAAAAATTGCAGGGTGAATCCGGCTACGATGGGGCCGGCCATCAGACCCATGGAGACGGCGGCGCCAATCAGCCCCAAGGCCCGGCCCAATTGTTCCGGCGGGAAGGTTTCCTTAATAATGGCCGGGCCGGTTGCCATCATCATGGCAGCCCCAAATCCCTGTAAGCAGCGGGCGGCAATGAGGAAGTTAAGACTCGGCGCCCCGGTGCAGGACAGGGAACCCACGGCAAAAATCAATAAGCCGGCCGGGTAAATCTTATGGCGGCCCAGACGATCTGATAAATTTCCCCAGGTCAGTAAGGTGGAGGTTATGGTCAGAAGATATATCATGGCGACCCACTCCGTGTCTTTCAGCGGGCTGCTAAAATCACGCATGATGGTGGGCAGGGCCAGATTGACCATGGAACTGTCCATGGTTGCCATAAACACACCACCGGCGACAATCCCAAAGATGGGCCATTTTCTGGAAGGGGTCATGAAGGGTGGGTTATAGCGTTTGCATCGCGGGGTATAGCCAAACCCGTTATTTTAGACAATCACTTCGCCAACAGCAATTTTCCTGATCGCAATAATCACCAGCGGTTTGAAAACACATAAAATTACCTTCCGTCTCCTGAATTTTTCTGATTAAATCAGCTTTCCTGAGCTTACCGGCTTTTATGCCCATACCTTTCGATATTTTTTTGATTTCATTTAGTTTCATGTCGCCTGTCTCCCGTCCTTTATATAATATCACTTAATTGAGAGTACGACCAATGACGCGGAAAGCTCACGCCATGATCCTCAAAATGCCATAATAAATCAGGCTCAACGTCCATAACTATTACAGCATAATAGTTATGGAATTGTCAAAAAAAATAACTTGAAAAAACAGGGCCGGCGACCTGGAGAGAGAAAAAGCTAAGGAGCACAAAGACCCACAATAGATCAAAGAGGGGGATGGGGGTGGCCAATGGCTCCTTAGCAGATTACTGGTCATGATTAAACGGTCAGTAACCATGAGCGTAAGGTATGCACTGATTCAGAAAAGAAAAGGGAAAAATATATTTCACCAGTGATATTCGGCCGCTGCGCCAAGATCACGCTCAATCTCCAGCAAGCGATTATACTTGGCCAAACGTTCACTGCGGCTGGCAGAACCGCTCTTCAGATGCCCACAATCCATGGCCACCGCAAAATCAGCGAGAAAGGTGTCCGCCGTTTCACCTGAACGATGCGATAAAAAAGTCCGCCAACCAGCGTCCCGGCACATACGAACTGCCTCAACCGCTTCGGTGACGGTGCCAATCTGGTTCAGTTTAATCAACACGGAATTGGCGCTTTTTTCGGCAATTCCCCTGGCGATATACTTGGTATTGGTGACGAAAATGTCATCTCCCACCACCTCCAGACGGCCTCCCAGACGAGCGGTAAAATCATGAAACCCCTGCCAGTCATCTTCAGCCAGCGGGTCTTCCCATAAGATTATGGGGTAATTGCCCGCCCATTCCGCCGCCATACTAATCATCTCGGCCGTATTTTTGCGCCCGGCGCCCGACCATCGCAAATCATATTGACCGGG